>CAZNFR010000129.1:0-7600 GCA_964572225.1 uncultured Bacteroidaceae bacterium | reverse complement strand
GCGGCGTTGCTGGGTCAGGCTTTCGCCCATTGCCCAATATTCCTCACTGCTGCCTCCCGTAGGAGTCTGGTCCGTGTCTCAGTACCAGTGTGGGGGATCATCCTCTCAGAACCCCTAGTCATCGTTGCCTTGGTGAGCCGTTACCTCACCAACAAGCTAATGACACGCATGCCCATCTCTAACCGTCGGAACTTTGATACTAAAGAGATGCCCCCTTAGTATATTATGGGATATTAATCCGAATTTCTCCGGGCTATGTCCCAGTTAGAGGTAGGTTACAAACGCGATACTCACCCGTGCGCCGGTCGTGTGTTCAGCAAGCTGAACCTTACCCCTCGACTTGCATGTGTTAGGCCTGCCGCTAGCGTTCATCCTGAGCCAGGATCAAACTCTTCGTTGTAATTATTAAGTTCAATTTTGCTCAAGATCCATTAATCACTTCCAAAAAAATTGATAGTGCCCTCTTTTGGCCTTTTTTCTTCTCAATAAATTCAAAGAACTTTTTAGCATATTATGTCATGCAAAGTTAAGCCTTTTAAAACCCCTTTGCAATCTTTCACTAATTCAAAAGAACATTTTTGAAAAGCGGATGCAAAGATAAATACTTTATTTTTTAAAACCCAAAATAATTTGGTGAAATTTCTAAAAAAATTTGCATCCTGTTAAAGAACTTTCTCCTTCGAAAAGCGGGTGCAAATATAAAAAACATTTTGCTTTTATCACAAACTCCTCCGAGTTTTTTTGCACCATTTTCTGCAGTTTGTGAGAACGTCTTTCCCTGTATTGGGGCTGCAAATATATGCGCTGTTTTTTAATCCACCAAACATTTACCTAAGATTTATATAAGAAAAAATTCATATGCCTGATTTGCAGTATCTTTTATGCTCACTTTTTTTTATGCCCCATCATACATCCTGAAAAAAACCTCCCCATGATACTCTCATTCCCCAAACCAACAAACCCCATTTCTACCTCCCCACACATCAAGGATATCCCATATGCACCGGCTGCTTAACATAAATTAACCACACGCCCGACCAGCATTTGCCTAATTATAGTATCTTTGGCGCAAAATGTAAATCCTTTTACCTTGAAAGAGAATCTTGTAATAATTCCCACCTATAATGAAAAGGAAAATATCCGCAAAATTATTGAAGCTGTTTTCAGCCTCCCGGTCCCTTTTGATGTACTGATTATCGATGACGGCTCTCCCGACGGCACAGGATCCATCGTTAAAGAATTACAAAATCATGACCAGGGAAAACTCCACCTTATTGAACGACCCGGGAAACTCGGACTCGGAACTGCCTATATCGCCGGTTTCAAATGGGCCCTGAGCAGTGAGTACCAATTTATCTATGAAATGGATGCCGACTTCTCCCATAATCCTCAGGACCTGGTAAGGTTATATCGTTGCTGTAAAGAAGAGGGTGCCGACCTTGCCATCGGGTCCCGCTATGTTTCCGGTGTTAACGTGGTAAACTGGCCCATGGGTCGGGTGCTGATCTCCTACTTTGCCTCAGTCTATGTGAAAATGATCACCGGCATGAAAGTCCACGATGCAACCGCCGGATTCGTCTGTTATCATCGACGGGTCCTCGAACATATAAATCTTGAAAATATCCGGTTTAAAGGATATGCATTTCAGATTGAAATGAAATTTACCGCCTGGAAATTTGGTTTTAAAATTGTCGAAGTGCCAATCATCTTCACCGATCGAAGCGAAGGAACCTCCAAAATGAGCGGAGGGATCGTCCATGAAGCCATTTGGGGTGTGCTTAAACTGAAAATCTCCAGCTGGTTCCGAAAATATCCGGTTGTTACCCGACCATGAACCCGGAAGTCTTATGGCCTTCTAACCCTATTCCCAAGCCAATACTTTACCATCAGAGGTCTTTTCCAGGGTTCGGGAAATAGTTAACCTGAAAACACTGACCGCCATGAAAACAAAACTCATCAAAAATGCCCTCCTGATCAACGAAGGTAAAAGCAGAAAAGCTTCCGTACTTATCGAAGGGGAAATTATAAAGGATATCTTTTATGATGAAAAATCAACCCAGGTTGCCGATGAGGTTATCCCTGCAGAGGGCTTGTGGCTCATCCCCGGAGTTATCGACGACCAGGTTCATTTCAGGGAACCCGGACTAACCCATAAAGCCGATATCTTTACCGAATCCCGAGCCGCAGCAGCAGGTGGGATTACTTCATTTATGGAAATGCCCAATACCCTTCCTCAAACCACAACCCTCGAAGAACTGGAAAATAAATTCCGACTGGGAAACCAGCAGTCCCTCGTTAATTATTCCTTCTACTTCGGCGCGACCAATGATAACCTGCAGGAGATTATCAAACTTGACCCTAAAAGGGTTTGCGGACTGAAAATCTTTATGGGCTCTTCCACAGGCAATATGCTGGTCGATAACCGCAAAAGCCTGGAAGCAATTTTTGCTGAATCACCTGTTCTGATCGCAACGCATTGTGAGGATGAATCCACTATCCTGAGAAACTCCAAACTATTCAGGGAAAAATATGGTGAAGACATCCCCTTTAAGTTCCATCCCCTGATACGAAGCGAAGAGGCCTGTTTCCTTTCCTCATCGCTTGCCGTGGAGCTGGCAACCCAAAATAACAGCCGACTTCATGTTCTTCATATTTCTACTGCCAGGGAACTGAGCCTTTTCCGCAATGATATACCCTCATCAGATAAGATGATCACCGCCGAAGTATGCGTTCACCACCTCTTTTTTGATGACAGCTCCTACCCCTCCAAAGAAAGTCTGATTAAATGGAACCCGGCAATAAAAAATGCTATCGACCGGGAAGCCCTGTTTCATGGAATGCTCAACAACAAACTGGATGTAATTGCCACCGATCATGCACCCCATACCCTGGTCGAAAAAGAAAACACTTATTTTAAGACTCCTTCGGGCGGGCCGCTGGTGCAACACTCCCTTCCTGTTATGCTTAAATTCTGCACAGAAGGGAAGATTAGTGCTGAAAAAATCGTGGAAAAAATGTGCCATACCCCTGCCGATATTTTTAAAGTTTATAAAAGAGGTTATGTTAGAAAAGGCTACTTCGCCGACCTTGTCCTAATCGATCCGAATTCTCCCTGGATCGTCAATAAAGATAACATCCTGTATAAATGCGGATGGTCCCCTTTTGAAGGTGTTGAATTGCCCTCCAGAATAATGAAAACATTCGTGAACGGAGTTCTGGTATTTGATGGCGGTAAAGTAATCGAAGGAAATGCCGCCCGGGAATTAGAGTTTGAACGTTAGTAAGAAGGTTAAACTACATTATTTTTTATTTTTGTTGAAATTCTTAAAAGCTATCCCATGCTCACGGTTGAAAAGATAGGCGGGACTTCCATGTCCAAATTTGATGAGGTTTTGGAAAATATCATTCTGGGAAACCGGAATAAAGAGCAAATCTATAACCGGATCTTTGTTGTCTCTGCCTACAGCAACGTAACCAACTGGTTGCTGGAACATAAAAAAACCGGTGAGCCCGGAATTTATTCCCGCTTTGAATCGGGCAGGGATTATCATAAAGGACTGGATGAGCTGCTTGACCGGCTTATCGGACTCAACCGTAAATTTGAGAGGGCCAGACTCGATCAAATGATCGCCGATGATTTTATTTCCAACCGGATTAAAGAAGCCAAAAGCTATCTCGACAGCATGGCAGCAGTGCTGGCTTCAGGGTATGTAAGTCGTCAGAATATTTTCCTGGCTGCAAGAGAAATTCTCTCCTCCATCGGAGAAGCCCATTCTGCTTTTAATTCAGCGAATATTCTTCAGAATCACGATATTAACGCCTTGTTTGTGGACCTTTGCGGTTTTCATGATCCCGAACCCCTAACCATCGACGAACGGATCCACAAGTCCTTCCAGGGTATCGATTTTTTATCCACTCTTCCCATCGCTACTGGGTATGCCAAAGGGACAGAAGGAATTATGCGGGAGTTCGACCGCGGTTATTCGGAGGTAACCTTCTCAAAAATTGCAGTGGCGGTAAATGCAGACGAAGCAGTTATTCATAAAGAATATCATTTGTCCAGTGCCGATCCCAATATCGTGGGGATTGATAATTCCTTTCCTGTGGGACAAACCAATTTTAATGTAGCCGACCAACTGGCCGATGTGGGTATGGAGGCCATTCACCCGAAAGCATCCAAACCCCTGGAAATAAAAGGTATCAATATCCGTGTTAAAAACAGCTTCGATCCAGAGCACCCCGGAACCCTGATATCCAAAGATTACATTGAAAAATCCGGTAAGATTGAAATTATTACCGGTTCCGACAAGGTAACAGCCATTGAGGTACACGATCCCCTTATGGTGGGAAGTGTGGGTTTTGATAAAGGAATTATGGATATTTTTGAGAAATACCGTATCAGCTACATCCTAAAATCTACCAATGCCAACAGCATTACCCAGGTTATCTGGGAAAAGGATAAGGAACGGGGGCTGATAAAAGAACTGAAAGAAAAATATCAGAAAGTTTCAGTGGTGGATTGCGCCATTGTCTGTGCCCTCGGAACCAATGCCAGTAAACCGGGAATTATCTCCAAAGGAACGGCAGCCCTCGCTTCCAGAAACATCAATATCCAGGCCCTCTCCCTCTCCCTTTCACAGGTAAACATCCAGTTTGTCCTGCCCCGTGAAAGCTATCAGGAGGCAATCCGGGTTCTGAATGAGTCCTTGTGCAGGGAATGAGACCATGGTTATGTGAGGTCTTTCCGTTGTGAAACATCTCTCATTACCATCTGAGCCACAGTCGGACCATGCTGCTCCAAAAGTATTTCCTTATCAAGGGTAACCCTGTCAATTGTGGGCTGATCAAAATACCTTATGGTCACGAGTTCCAGGTTTTTATCCAGACTAATATTAAAGCTTTTGTCCAACTCCGAAACCACTTTCTCCAGCCTTTCACCGTCCTCATTCACACAAACCTGGAAAGAAATTGCCGTATTCTGCATAAGGTTTATTCTAAGTCCGCCCCTCGCAAAAGCCCCCAGGATCACTTCAAGGGATTCCTCGGTGATGAAAGAAAAATCCCGGGATGAAATATGGATCAATACCTGGTTCATCTTGAAAATAAACGATGGAATGAGTTTATCATAACTCGACGGTCCCACACAGGTACCCTTGCTGTCGGGATCCTTAAAAGATTTAACATACAGAGGTATCCCCTTCTTTTGTAAAGGCTGAATGGTCTTCGGATGAATTATGCTGGCCCCGTAATAGGCGAGTTCGATGGCATCCCGGAAAGTCAGCTCCTCCAGCAAAACTGTATCGTCAAACCATTTTGGATCTGCATTCAGTACTCCCGGAACATCCTTCCAAATGGTAACCTGCTCAGCATCAAGGATCCATGCGAGAATCGCTGCCGTATAGTCGGATCCCTCCCTTCCCAGGGTAGTCGTTAAATTATTCAAGGTTGATGCGATAAATCCCTGTGTCACAAAGATCTCATCTTCCAGTGGTAAAAAGTTTTCCCGAACGAGCTTTGAGCTAAGCTCCCAGTCGATGCTTCCCTCCCTGAATTTGTTGTCGGTTTTAAGGCTCGCCCGGATGTCCATCCACCTGACCGGAATGCCTTTCATAGCTAAATAATCCGTTACAATCCTTGTTGAGAGAAGCTCTCCAAAGGATACGATCTGATCATAATCAAAATCAAAATTAAGGGTGGGGGGGGTATTCAGTTTGGATTCCAGCTGACCCAGAATGCTTTTTACTTCCCTGTAGGCATTGTGATCCGGCGATTCAAACAATCCCTGCATAATATAATAATGGTAAGCTTTCAGGTTATCCAGTTGTCGTTCCAGTTCTTTTATATCGCCCGACACATACAAGCGTGTAATCTGTTCAAGAGCATTGGTGGTTTTTCCCATTGCGGAGATTACGACAATTATTTTTTCCTTAAATTTCCTGAGAATTTCAGACAGGTTCCTGACCGATTCCGCATTTTTTACCGAGGCCCCGCCAAATTTAAAGATATACATGATGAGCTGTTTATTCGAATATGAAAGGACATTTCCCTGTTTTCCGTGGAGGAATGAATAACCAAAATTATAAATAATATGGCAAAAAACTATCAGCCTCAAACGCTTAATGAGTTTATAACCCAACAACAGACCGCATTTCCCTATGCCAAAGGGGATCTTTCACGATTACTTAATCATATAGGTGTGGCTGCAAAAATGGTAAACCGGGAGGTAAATGCAGCCGGACTGGTTGATATTCTTGGAGAAGCAGGAAAGAGCAACATTCAGGGTGAGGATGTAATGAAGCTGGATGAATTTGCCAATCAGCAATTTATCAAGATCCTTACTTCCAGTGGAGAGGTCTGCGGACTGGCTTCGGAGGAAAATCATGATATCGTAACCTTCGACAACAGTTTTACCCGCGAAGGAAAATATGTGGTTTGTATTGATCCCCTCGACGGATCTTCCAATATTGATGTAAATGTTTCGATTGGTACCATTTTCTCCATTTATCGGCGGGTAACTCCCGTGGGTGAGTTGCCCGATGACAGGGATATTTTGCAACCGGGGTCCAAACAGGTCGCCGGCGGATATGTTATCTATGGATCCTCCACCATGCTGGTTTATACAACGGGCCTGGGAGTGACGGGTTTTACCCTGGATCCCTCCATAGGAGAATTTTGTCTTTCCCACTACCAGATTGTCACTCCGGAAAATGGAAAGATCTATTCCATCAATGAGGGATACATGGAACAATTCTCTGCCGGGATAAAAAAGTACCTGAATGATTGCAAAAAAGTCAGTCCTGAAAGAGCCATGTCTTCAAGGTATATAGGATCACTCGTAGCAGATTTTCACAGGAACCTGCTCAAGGGGGGTATATATATGTACCCTTCAACCGAAAAACAACCCGATGGAAAACTGAGACTTCTTTACGAATGTAACCCGATTGCTTTCCTGGCAGAGCAGGCCGGCGGAATGGCCACCAACGGAAAAGGAGACAGGATCCTGGATCTGATACCTTCATCCATCCATCAAAGAGTGCCCTTCTTTACGGGTTCAAAAAATATGGTGAAAGAAGTGGAGAAATATATCCGGGAATACGATCAAACCTGAATCGTGTCGTCAGGATTTCTGGAGAAAAGTGGAGATTTTGCCCAATAAGACATCCTGTGAGATCGGCTTGGTAATATAATCATTGCAACCTGCGGCAATGCAACGGTTCCTTTCTTCAACCATAGCATAGGCTGTTTGTGCAATGACCGGAAGATCCCGGTATTTTTCCCTTACTTCCCTGACCGCCGAAATTCCGTCAAGTACCGGCATGTTGATGTCCACAAGGAGTATATCGGGCAGCTCATCGTCCAACGCATTTAACATAGCCCTGCCATTACTGAAAAATTCCATCTGTATGCCCGTATCGAGAAGGATCTCTTCAAGTAAAATCACGGAAGCCGGATCATCCTCTGCAATAAAAATCTTTGATCCCGTAAAATCGGGTGTACCATCTTCCTCACCGGTATCCGGGGTTTCCGATGTAAAACTACCCTGATTGGAAACCGGAATGGTAAAATAAAAGGAGGAGCCCTGTCCTTCACTTGATCTGAA
>CAZNFR010000128.1:0-7604 GCA_964572225.1 uncultured Bacteroidaceae bacterium | reverse complement strand
GGCGCGTCTACCAATTCCGCCACATCCGCAAAAAGTGCTCAAAGGTAGAATAAATTTGTTAAAAAATCAGGTCCGGGGCTGAAAATTTGGACAAAGAAGACCCGGGAAAAAGCTTGAAGGAGTAGTGAATTTAAGGTCTGCCGCCATAGCCTGGTTTCTCAAAAGGTTCTTAGCTCAAAATTCTTTCCGAGATAGAGTTTCCTTACCTGTTCATCATCTGCAAGATCCCTGGCGGTACCGGCTTTCAGAATGGAACCTTCGAACAAAAGATAAGCCCGGTCGGTAATGGAAAGGGTTTCGTGAACGTTGTGGTCTGTAATGAGGATGCCTATGCTCTTTTCTTTCAATCTGGAAACAATATGTTGAATATCTTCGACAGCTATGGGATCCACTCCGGCAAAGGGTTCATCCAACAATATGAACTGGGGATTCAATGCCAGTGCGCGGGCAATTTCGGTCCTTCTTCTTTCGCCTCCGGAAAGGGTAATCCCGAGACTGGTCCGAATTCGGTTCAGTCCGAATTCGGAAAGAAGCAACTCCAGCCTTTCCTTTTGTTCCTCGTCGTTCATATCCGACATTTCCAGGACTGCCTTGATATTATCTTCCACGCTGAGTTTACGAAAAACAGAGGCCTCCTGCGCAAGGTAACCTATACCCAGTCTTGCCCTTCTAAATACCGGTTCGTTGGTGATATCAAGCTGATCCAGGAAAATCTTACCCTCATTGGGAGTAATCAGTCCGACGATCATATAAAAGGAGGTAGTTTTCCCTGCACCGTTTGGTCCGAGAAGTCCCACGATCTCCCCTCGTTCAACTTCAATGGAAACTCCTTTTACTACCGTCCTTGAGCGGTACTTCTTAACGAGATTGTCGGTGTGTAATCTCATAATCTGTTTTTCTCAAAGGTATAATTATTGAATTAAATACGGGAAAACCCCGGGAATTATTATTTCCGGCACTCCGGTTCAACTTTGCTTCGCTTAAGGGAATACTCTCAGGACTGTTCCCTTTCCCGGTCTTCTCTCTCCTGTCTTTTTACAATTCTCCGGGAAATAAAGATCCCGACCTCATAGAGAATAATTAGGGGAACGGCCACGAGGATCTGACTAAAAACGTCGGGGGGAGTGATTATGGCAGAGAGAGCCAGGATCACAACCAGGGAATGCCGGCGATATTTACGCATGAAATCCGGAGTAATCAGTCCGGCTTTCGTAAGGAAAAAGGCAAGAACAGGCAGTTCGAAAATAACCCCTGATGCCAGTACTACGGAGGTAAGTGTACTTACATAGGATATCAGGTTGATCTGGTTGGTCACTTCCTGACTCACACTGTAGCTACCCAAAAAATGAACAGTAAGCGGAGAAATGATGAAATACCCGAAAGAGACTCCGGTAAGAAATAGGAAAGAGCTGTAAAAAACAGCCCCACGGGCATGTTTCTTTTCCTTTGAATGCAATGCAGGTACCACGAAACTCCAGAATTCATAAAAAACATAGGGAAAAGCAACTACCAGTCCGGCCAAAAGCGACACCAGGATATGCATGGTAAACTGTCCGGCCATTTTAATGGAAATGATCTCCAGGGGAAGGGTATTGATGCACAACTTCAATACCCCGGTGACCTTACCCAAATCACAAAGAAAAACATTGGTGGGAAAATCGGGTGATTTTGGGGCAAGGATGATACGGTCGAATATGATATTCTTAAAAACAAAGGCAATGATTGCCGCAAGAAAGATTGCCAAAAATGCTCTTAAGATATGCCACCTCAACACTTCCAGGTGCTCAAGAAAGGACATTTCATCCTGATTTTTCTTTGCCATAAAATTTGATTGCTCTTTTATTTATCCGTAATACAGCGGATCAAGTGTGCAAAATTAACAAAATAAACTATTTAAAAATGAGATTCATGCCTCTTATTTTTAGGATGACATTTTTTATAATAAATTAATTGTATTAACTTTAATTTCTAAACCCACTGCTATAATTTTTCCTGACATTTTAAAAATTCAGGCATTGTTTATCTACAATTACAGTTGTTATAGATTTTATTTAACTAATGAATAATTTAATGGCAGTTCGCGGTGAACATCAGGTCTATGAAAATCTAAAAAAGTATTTCGGCTTTGATAGTTTTAAAGGCAATCAGGAGGACATCATACTGAACCTCCTGAACCGTCAGGACGGATTTGTGTTAATGCCCACCGGTGGAGGAAAGTCACTTTGCTACCAGTTACCTGCCCTAATGATGGAGGGCACGGCAATTGTGATCTCACCTCTGATCGCCCTCATGAAGAACCAGGTGGATGCAATGCGCAGTTTCAGTACTGTTGAAGGGATTGCCCATTTCCTTAATTCCTCACTTACCAAGGCCCAGATTACCAAGGTAAAAGAGGATGTACTTGAAGGAAAAACCAAATTGCTTTACGTTGCACCCGAATCGCTTACCAAGGAGGAAAATATCCAGTTTCTTCAGAAGGTAAGTATTTCCTTTTATGCAGTGGATGAGGCACATTGCATTTCTGAATGGGGTCACGATTTCCGGCCGGAATATCGACGTATCAGGCCAATCATAAACAAAATTGGGAAGGCCCCCATCATTGCCCTTACTGCAACGGCTACTCCCAAAGTCCAGCACGACATTCAGAAAAACCTCGAAATGCTGGATGCAAGTGTATTTAAAGACTCCTTCCGCAGAGTAAATCTCTATTACGAGGTAAGGCCCAAAATCAATGCCACGAAAGAGATCATTAAATATATCCTTAGCAATTCCGGAAAATCAGGGATCATTTATTGCCTTAGCAGGAAAAAAGTGGAAGAACTGGCTGAAACCCTTCAGGTAAACGGGATTAAAGCCCTTCCTTATCATGCAGGAATGGATGCAGCCACCCGGGCAAAAAACCAGGATATGTTCCTTATGGAAGAGGCAGATGTGATCGTGGCTACCATCGCTTTCGGAATGGGGATCGATAAACCCGACGTTCGATTTGTAATCCACTATGATATTCCCAAATCTCTCGAAGGTTATTACCAGGAAACCGGACGTGCAGGTCGCGACGGAGGTGAAGGGCGTTGCATTGCGTTTTATCGGTACAAGGATATTCAAAAGCTGGAAAAATTTATGCAGGGAAAACCGGTCGCTGAACAGGAGATCGGTAAGCAACTGCTGCTTGAAACAGTATCCTATGCAGAATCCTCGGTTTGCCGCCCTAAGGTTTTGCTGAACTATTTTGGGGAAACCATGGAGGGTACCTGCGATAATTGTGACAACTGCCTCCATCCCAGGGAGGAATTTGAGGGTCAGGAGTATATTGTCAGTGCTCTTGAAGCCGTCCTTGCCGTAAAGGAAAAATTTAAAGCCGAACACATAGCAAGGATTCTTGCCGGAAAAATGGATTCCGATATCAAGGCCTATGACCACCACAATCTGGAAATTTTTGGGGAAGGAAAAGAAAAAGGAACCAAATTCTGGAATACTGTCCTCCGACAGGCCCTGATCGCAAAGTTGATAACCAAGGACATTGAAAACTATGGTCTGTTAAAAATGACAGAGGCTGGCAGGAATTTTCTTGAGAACCCCCGATCATTCATGATTACCCAGGATCATGATTACGAGGCCACCAGTGCTGAGGAACACATGGGCGGCGGGAAAGGAAGTACCATGGATAACGAATTGCTATCCATCCTCAAGGACTTGCGTAAAAAAATTGCGAAAAAGCACAGCCTTCCTCCTTTTGTCATTTTTCAGGATCCCTCCCTGGAGGACATGGCCATTCAATACCCGGTTTCCATCGAAGAAATGCAAAACATCATGGGTGTGGGTGCAGGGAAAGCCAGGAAATACGGCAAGGAATTTATTGAGCTGATCCATGCCTACGTTGATGAAAAGGATATTATCCGCCCCCAGGATATGGTGGTGAAATCGGTAGTGAATAAATCAGGTAACAAGGTTTTTATTATTCAGAGCATTGACCGGAAAATGCCCCTTGAAGACATTGCCAGCGCCAAAAATCTGGAAATGCATGACCTTCTCAATGAAATTGAAGCCATCGTTAACAGCGGAACAAAACTGAATCTGGACTATTACATTAATGAAGTGATCGATGATGAAAGACAGGAGGAAGTGTTTATGTACTTCCGCGAAGACGCTGAAACCGAATCCATCGATGAAGCCCTCAATGAATTGGGAGCCGACGAATATACCGAAGAAGAGATCCGTTTGCTGAGAATAAAATTCATATCTGACCTGGGACACTGATCCTGTTTTTGCCAGGACAGTTACCCACATCACAGGATTATTTCTATCTTGCATCTTCAAAATAACCCGCCGGTTCTTCAAAACCGGGGATTGCCCCGCACATCGCATATCCCCAAAGGGGTAGAACCCTAAACCGGCATTCAAAACATTATTCGATTACTATGACACCTCCTGTTTTTGAAACCCAGAGTCTTTCACACTCCTACGGAAAGGTTAGGGCAGTTATCGACCTTTCGCTAAAGGTTGAGGAAGGACAGATCTTTGGTATCCTGGGACCCAACGGAAGCGGCAAAACCACTACCCTTTCCATTGCTACAGGGATCCTTAGCCAGGATAAGGGTGAATGTCTCTGGTTTAATCAACCTCCCACCAGCGACAGCCGGAAAATGATTGGGTCTCTGATTGAGGTTCCTCATTTTTTTACCTACCTCGATCTGGTTCAAAATCTAAAGCTTATTGCCCGGATCAAAAATTTCGGGGCCGATGATATACCCAGGGTTCTGAAGCTCGTGAAACTATGGGATCGCAGAAGATCAAAATTCAGAACCCTTTCTCTGGGGATGAAGCAAAGGCTCGCCATTGCGGCCTGTCTGCTTGGAGACCCGCGGGTACTTGTACTTGATGAGCCTACCAACGGACTCGATCCCGAGGGTATTGCCGAAGTGCGCGAACTGATCATGGAGGAGGCCGGCAGGGGAAAAACCATCATCATGGCCAGCCATATCCTGAGCGAAGTGGAAAAAGTATGTTCCCATGTAGCCATATTCAAAAAAGGCCGGCTCATTGAACAGGGAGATGTCCGGACCCTCCTGGGAGGAGAGATCATCATTGAACTTGAAGCGGAAGACCTTTCAAAGTTGACAGGTATTCTTGAGGATTGCCCTTTACTAAACTGGGTTAAGAAAGAAAATGGGTTTCTTACCGCCGGACTCAGGGAGGGGGAAACTGCGTCCAGGCTTAATCAATATGTTTTTGAAAAAGGAATTTCGCTTTCACGCCTCATTACGCATAAAAAATCCCTGGAAAGTCAGTTCCTTGAGCTGGTTAAAGACTAAATAAAAACCCGGGATGAAACAGCCATGACAATCAGAATTTACACACATGAGCCTGTTTGTTATTCATGGATGTGCCATCTGGCAAATGAAAATGAATTATAAACAGATGAAAAAACTTTTTCAGATCGAATTTTCCAAAACCGTGAATTACGGTCCGGTAAGAATCCTTATACTCCTTCACATACTTTTCTTTTTCCTGGGTTTTTTTGCCCTTCCCAAGATCCGTTTTGATTTTCCTTTTCTTTCCATCCTGCCTCTGTATCAATTTCCTCATGTCTGGAATTTCATGACCTGGATATCGGGATTCTACAACCTTACCCTGGTTTTGCTTATCATTATGCTTACCTGCCTTGAATTCTCAAGTCACACTTACAAGCACCAGGTAATTTTCGGATTGAGCCGTGCGGATCTCTTCCGGCAAAAAGTGGTTCTTGCTTTTACCCTGGCAGCCTATGCGGTTATCCTTGTTTTTATTGCGGTGACCATTTCAGGCCTGGTATACAGCTATAAGATCACCCCTTCCCTTGTTTTTGAACGATCCTTTCTTCTGCTGAATACTTTTCTTCAAACCTTCACATTCCTGATGCTCGGGGTATTGTTTGCCATGCTCTTCAAAAATATGATCCTTTCCGTGTTGATTTTCGGGTTCTACCGGGTGATTTTTGAACCGGTGATCCGGAACTTGGTCAACGACCGGTTCAGTGAGTACTTCCCTACCTATTTTGTTACCAGACTCACACCAAGACCGGATATCTGGAAATTGATCGAGCAGAAGCTGCAGAATCAGGATACTGTTTCTCCAAATGAAATTGAAGGTTTTAACCGGATCTTTCCGGAAGAGGTTCCCATGGTCCAGAATGTGATCCTTACCCTGGTTTTCCTCTCCGTGATCCTCTGGCTGGTTTATTACCTTTTTCAGAAAAGGAGACTGAACTAAACCGATTTCACATCGAAACTGTCCCTGAGCCCGTTTCCAACCATCATAAAAGCGAGGACCAGCAGCATGATGGCAAGCCCGGGTACAAAAGCCAGGTAAGCCTTGTCAACGATAATGAATCCGTAATGATCCCGTATCATGTTTCCCCAGGAAGGGACCGGAGGCTGGACTCCAATTCCCAGGAAACTCAGTCCTGCTTCAATCAGAATGGCGGTAGCAAAATTGGAAGCGGCAATGATCACCAGTGGAGAAACCAGATTGGGGAATATATGCCTGAAGAGTATCCGCATATCACTCATTCCGAGGACCCTGGCTGCATCCACAAATTCTTTCTCCCGTAGACTTAGTACCTGTCCGCGAACGATCCTTGCCACCTCCACCCACATGGTGAGTCCCACGGCTATGAAAATCTGCCAGAACCCCTTCCCCAGAACCATGGTAAGGGCAATTACCAGTAATAAGGTAGGCACAGACCAGACCACATTGATGAACCACATGATCAGATCATCGATCCTGCCCCGGTAATAACCTGCCAGGGCACCGAGCAGGGTGCCTGTAAACAGGGATATTAGGACTGCTACCAATCCGATACTGATGGAGATCCTTCCCCCGAGAAGGATCCTGCTCAGCAGATCCCTTCCAAAGCGGTCGGTACCCAGCAGAAATCTTTTGGTGATCAGATGTTCGTTTTCTATTCTGCTCCGTAGGTCGGGAAGGTTCATTCCCTCCTCACCCACAACCTCCCTGAGGTGGAAAGACCGAACCAATGCCCCTTCGGCACCGGGATCCGACCAGACCTCCACCCGGATGCTGTCCTGAGTGAATTCGTAGCTGGCGATAGGGATATCCTGGAAAGAGGATTTCTGACCCTTCAGCAGTAAAGAAAAAAAACCCTGTTTTTTGGATGCCGGGAGATTCTGAAGTCTGAGAAACTCACAGCGGAAGCCTGGCTTTTGGGCGGCAATTTCGAGGTGCTGGGAATTCGCATGGGGACTGTTATCGGGGATATAAAGGTAAGCCGTAAAGCTCAGCACGGCCACCAGGGCAATGATTATAAGCCCGGCCAGCGAAAAAGGATTGCGCCTGAAACGGCTCCATCCGGTTTTTTCCTTTGCATCCCTGTTAATCGTTTGCATCTATCCCGGTTTTCTGATGATCGAGAATAATCCTGTAAAAGTAATGTAAACCGGATAAATCAGGGCAATAAGGGGAAAAAATACCAGAAACCTCAACTGTTGGGTAAACCAAAGATGCTTTGCCACAAGCAGGAGGTCGGTTCCCGCTTTCATGACCAGTAAAAAGCGAGGACAATGGAAAGCTCTTGATCATCGGCATGTATCTCGGAGCGATTCTGG
>CAZNFR010000127.1:0-7655 GCA_964572225.1 uncultured Bacteroidaceae bacterium | reverse complement strand
AGAAAGTTAGAAAACAGAAATGTTCGAAGTATTACCAAATTTTCGGGGGGTAAAAGCTACGGAATTACTCTTCCGGTAGAATTTATCCGTAAGCTGGAATGGAAAGCAAAACAGAAAGTTGAGGTTACCCTTTACCGGGACCGGATTATAATCCGAGACTGGAAAGATTAGCTGTTCATGATTTATCAGGGCTCATTTTATTCTTTTTGGGGATAGGGAATTTATCGCTAACCCCAGGTGCAATCGTATTCCCACTCGATAGCTATGTATTATCTTTTACATTTTTAGAAGCCCTTATTCGATTTTTTAAGGATAATTATTTCCAACCTTTCCCTAATTGCTGCGTCCTGATATTGAAATTTATGAAGGATACGGTTCACACTGAAAGCACCATCATCGACAGATGCCTGCAGGGGGATGCACGGGCCCAGTATACCCTCTACCGGAACTTCTCGAAAGCGATGTACAACATTGCCATTCGTTTAATGGGAAATCGGATGGATGCGGAAGATGTGCTTCAGGAATCCTTCATAAAAGCCTTTCAGAGCCTGGAAGAGCTTAATGATCCACGGGCCTTCGGAGGATGGCTTAAGAGGATTGTGATCAACCGCTGCATTAGTCTTCAACGGAAGAAAAAGTACCTGTTTGAGGAGATAGAGGACAACCGTCTGGAGGATACAGAAGCGGAAGATGACGATCCGGTTGCTGAACTGGATCCCGGCCTGGTACACCAGTCAATCAAAGAGTTGCCCGAAGGAGCACGAACCATCATCGTTCTCAGGGCGCTGGAAGGACTGGCCCATAAAGAAATTGCAGAAATGCTGAGTATCTCTGAGTCGACCAGTAAGACTCAGTATCACAGGGCATTGAAACTATTGAAGAACACACTTAATGTCAAACAGGATGAGTAGAAAGATGGAGCAGTATCTGAAGGAAAACAGGCACAATCTGGATGTGGAATCTCCGGATGACCAGGCCATATGGGAGGGTATAAGGGAAGGACTGAAAACCCGCAAGGGAAGGGGAGAGTTGAGGTGGATCCGTTTCCGGAATATTGCTGCGGTCCTGCTCATCGGTCTCAGCCTTGGTTACCTGGTTAACGACCTGATTCATAAGAGGAGGCCTGCAGGCAGGATGAGCCTGGTGAATATCGATCAGGAGCTGGGTGAGAGGGAAAAGGAATACCAGCAGCTAATAAGTTTGAAAGAAAATGAGGCCGGACTGGAGGAAAACACTCAGAGTTTGATTATTGCCGAGATTGTCAAAGAATTCAGCAAGCTTGATGCCATCTATTATCAATGCCTTGAAGATCTGGATGAACCGGGCTACGATGAACGGATCATAAACACCATTTTCGATACCTACGAAAAGAAACTTTATCTCCTCGAGTTAATAATTCTTGAAAAGAACAAAATTAAACGCTATGAGAACAAAAAAGAAATTCAGCTATAGTCTTATTTTTCTGTTTCTGATCGTGATTGTCGGACCCGACATCAAAGCACAATCCGACCGGATCAGCGAAGATTTTACCTTCACCAGTAAGGCAGGCCCTGGAACGGAATTTAAATTCACTAATTACAATTGTGACATTGAGATTTTTACCACCAACAATGCCGAGATCAGGTATGTACTTTCCGTAGATGCCAAACTGGATTCGGAAGAAGATGCCGGGAAACTGAGAAAGCAGTTTGAACAGATGGATATGAAGCGATCCGGCTCATTGATTGAATTTAACACATCCTACTACCAGAGTGCCAATGAAACACCCTTTGCAAAAAAGATGGAGTTGAGGACCGGCGACAAAATCCGCTATTCGGATATCGACATAAAGGGAAGCTGTATTTACCCGCCTCTGTAAAGTTCAGTCTTTCAACCAAGTATTCAACCATAGAAATGGGGGATTTAAAGGAAGGTTTTAGTCTGAAAAGCTATAACGACAAAATTTACGGGAGCAATGTGGAAGGGAAATTGGTGATAGACGCAAAATATTCCACCCTGGTATTCGCTAATACCGGTGATATGGATCTGAACTTATACAATTGCCGGCTGAATGCCGAAAAAACCGGGAACTACCGTGCGGAGGATTCAAAGTATTCGAAGATTGAACTGGTATCCGCCGGAGACATCAGGGTGAAGGCATTCAACGACAAGTATACCCTTGGAAAGGGTGGGAAGATCGCTTTCGATGCCAAATACACCGACATCACCATGGATGAGGCCCTGGGAGGCAGCATTAGCATGTACGACGGAGATATTGTGATAAAAAAGACCGGAGACCTGAAAATCGATTCCAAGTACTCTGGCTTTGAACTGGATCAGGCGCAAAGACTTGATATTAGCCAGTCTTACAGCGATAAGTTTAATCTCGGATCCGTTGTCAACATAAACATTGAGAATACTAAATACACTGGATATCAGATAGATAAGCTTTCAGGCAAGATCAGCGTCACCGACTCCTATTCGGATAAGTATGCCGTAAGTCAGACCAGTTCCCTATGCAAAGGCATGAACATCAACGGCAAATACGTAAAAGTCGATTTTGCCGTCCTGCCTACCCTTAACTACCGCATTGCGGCAGATCTCAGGTATTCAAGTCTTGGACTGGATGAATCCGGATTGAAGTACCTGAAACATATCGAAAAAGGATCTGACCTTCAACTGGAAGCTGTCAAAGGAAAAGAATCACCCGACATGGCCGTTTTTGATCTTAAGGGATATGACCTGTCTTTTAACTTTACCGGGCAGTAGAGGGAATCATAATACCTTATTTTGGGAGATCCCGTCGGAATTGAATTTTAGTAGAAACTTATTTTGGCAAATTATTATTTCAATTCTTGAGATAATTCCCCACATTCCCTAAATTTGCCCTCTTCCAAAACACTTAACCAAACGTATCATGATAAAAACAAGATTCACTTTGCTACTGGCCATCCTGTTCCTTGCCGGTTCTGCCTTTACTCCCTCGGACGATTGGAAAGAGCTTTTCAACGGAAAAGACCTCAAAGGATGGGAGCAAAAAAACGGTACCGCTACCTACCGGGTCGAAAATGGAACCATTGTCGGGAAAACCACCCAGGGAAGTCCCAACTCCTTCCTTTGTACGAAAAAGGAATATGGCGATTTCGAACTGATTTTCGAAGTAAAACTCCTGAACGATGAGCTGAATTCCGGAGTACAGATCCGTTCCCAAACCCGCGAACCCGAAGGAGATGCCAAATACGGCCGGGTGAATGGTCCCCAGGTCGAGATTGAAGCCTCATGGGAAGACGGGGGCGAAGCCGGGTATGTCTACGGCGAAGGATTGGGCGGATGGAGAACTCCTGAGGAGAAGCTTATTGCTCATAAGGTCTTTAAAAACGGGGAATGGAACGAGTACCGGGTGAAAGCCAAGGGACCCACAATTCAGGTTTGGCTCAACGGGAAAATGATCTCCGATCTTACCGACGAGGAGATCTACAAAACCCACCCAACAGGGTTTATCGGACTCCAGGTGCATGGCGTAGGCGACAGAGGACCCTTCGAGGTAGCCTGGAGAAACCTAAAAATCAGGGAATTATAGGGATAAGCTCCCTTCTGATATAATTTTCAAGACCGGAAGGTTCCTTCCCGGTAAGAATCTCAAAATCAGCGGATTGCCGGTCAGGATTCCTTCCCCATCTCGGAAGGTAATGCAACATCAGCAATACCAGGATCATCGACAAGGTTACCCCCTTCCTACGTTGGTATCGGAGGAAGGCCGGGACAGGCGGACTCACATACCTGATTTTCCGGTCCGAATACCGGTTGATGATCTCCACCACCTCCCCAAACCCGGTAAAATCCTTACCCGTGATCTCATAGGCTTTCCCGCTATGCCGTTCAAATGAATTCAGAATTACCGCCCCCGCAAGTCCGACATCTGCCGTATCCACCCAGTTAAACCTGAGTCTTCCCGAAGGCATGTATATCCGCCTCTTCGACTTCATCTCCCCAAACAAGGTAGTGCCCAGGTTTTGCATAAAATACCCCGGTCGCAGAAAAACATGCTCAAATCCGTATTCACGAATCAGCTTTTCAATCCTGGCATGAGGTATAAAGCTTTGCCTGTCAGCACCCTGGACAGATAGAAACAGGATCCTGTTCACGCCCTTCTTTTTCATGGCATCGAAAAAAGGCCGGAACAACTCTTTTACCTGCGTCACCTGAGGGGGCCGCAACAGGAATACCAAATCAATGCCCTCCAGCGCTGATTCAAAACCGGAAACATCCTCAAAGTCCAACCGCCGGAAAACAGCCTTCCCTTTTTCCCTGCCCGCAGTAATCAGGGTGTGCGGGCTGTTGGTCTTTTGCAGCCCCTCAATAAGCGCCCTCCCCACATTCCCCGTGGCCCCCGTTACCAGAATATTCATCCTATCCATTAGTCAAAAAAGGCATCTTCCGGTTGTACTTTTTCTCCCCGATCTCCTTCACCATAAAATCGGCCAGATCGGCCCGGGTAAGCTTAAACCCCTTTACCTTCCCGACATATCCCACCTGTATACTTTTCTTAGCCGGATCCTCCGTGAGCATGGGCCCCCGCACCAGAGTCCAGTCGCCCGGAAAATCCTTAATCACCTCCGCATGCGCTCTTGCATCTAACAGGGCATTCCTGACACTTTTCCCTCCGAGATTATTCATAACAAACACTACCATCCTATCCGGAAATTTCGGCGCGTCATTCTCCGGATCCCTCACACCCCCTCCGGTAAGCGAAATGATCCGATCCACCCCGTGCGCCTTCATGGAACCCAGCATGGCCCGCACCGCCCTAACCTGCAGATCGGCCGGGGAGTTCCGGCTGTGACCAATCAGACTCACCACCACCGACGCACCCTGTATGCACTCATCCACATCCGCCTCATTAAGCACATCCCCCTTAATTAACCGAAGGTTTTCGTGCGACAAACTAATTTTTGACGGATCCCTCACCAAAGCATTGATCCTGTAATTCTCCTCCAAAGCCCTCTCAATAAAGGGTTTGCCTGTCCGTCCACTCCCTCCGAATAACGCAATTGTTTCCATAATCTTCCTTTTTATACATTAATACTTAATTTCTCAAAAAGCTGTTCCAGATCCATCTCACGATACCCCGAATAAATCACATTGTGAGCATCATTGAAATATAGCAGATCAGGAATAAAACTCTTCCATTTCTCCTCCGACGGAAAACTGCCGGTCAGCCTGTCCAACAAGTTGAATTTCCCCAACGCCCGCTCAAGAACCTCCTCACCCTCCGGGGTAAGCGAAACCCTCCTCACCCTTTTATCCTCCGAATCCGGACTCTCAGAAATCAAACCCCTCCTGATCAATCGCTTCAGCGTCTCCACACCCGTCGAAATCTCCGCCAGATGAAAATTGATCACATCCGTCTTCCCCGGATTCCCCATCTCACGAATCGTCACCAAAAATTGAAACTCCAGCCGCGAATGCAAATCAATCTCCTCCAACGCCTTCTTCAAATAAAAATCAATAAACCGTGAAGCCCTGCTCAACAACGTCAAAAACTGCCTCGACTCAGGCATCTCCCGGTAAAAATCCAGGTGGGATTTAGTTTCGGTTGAAAGGTCCTCCGACGATACGGCATTGGGACAGGAAGCACCCGACTCCCTCTCGGTTAACCAGCTTCCAAATCCTTCGAAATTCGCTTGGCGTACCGTGTTTTCATACTCCTCCCACAAGCTGATGAGCTGCCGGATAATACTGTATTCTTTATTCATATCAATTATGATGTAATAATATATCAAAACCGATGTAAATATAACAATACTTCCCGGTTTATTGTTTGAATAAAGTGAATTTTTTCACCGAAACCGGTTGTTTCGACCTCCGATTCCGCATTTTTATCCGGCAATACGCCGTCAGACTGCTTAATTATTCCGTTTTTTCCAGAAAAACTAAAGAGCCTCGTGTAGGATCCTTTTCTCTTCCTAAATCCCCTTTTACCTGTCCAAATTTGTCCTAAATAAGAGATTTAACAGTTTGTTAAGAATCTCAACCACTTTTTTCAAATAAGTTGATTTCTTAAATCGAAGAAGAAAATACGTTCGTCAGCCAAAATGCTGTGTTGAACCTATACCTACGTATTTTGTACAGCATGTTTCGCCGTTAATCCGCTAAATACGGGGTTTTGATAAACTTAAGGTTAAGCATACTTGCGTTCACCTTAATGATTATATTTTTGAGGCCAAATTGAATATTTCAGATAACTCTATCATAATGCGCGCAAAACTTTTCATGTTAACCGTATTCCTTTCCATTTCCAATTTCAGCTTTGGACAGGACATCAGGATCATGCCTCTGGGCAATTCCATAACTTACGATCAAATTGTAAACGATACCCGCCCAGCCGGGGAGCGTTCTGCCTACCGACAGTTTCTCTGGCTAATGCTTGAGGAGGCCGGGGTAGATTCCATAGATTTTGTGGGAAGCCGGTCGGCTGGATTCGACCTGACCCCCGTTTTTGATACCGACAACGAAGGATGGCCTGGTATCCGCGACGATCAGGTAGCCGACAGCGTATACCGCTGGATGGGTCTTAACACCCCCGATATCGCCCTTCTGCATATCGGGACCAATGGGGTTACTTCCAGCGCTCAGGATGTGGAAGATATCCTGAGCGAAATAGATCGCTACGAGTCAGACTCCTCGGTAAACATACACGTGATCCTGGCCAGGATCGTAAACCGGGTTCCCTTTAACGCCACCACCGCTGCCTTCAATGATAACCTGGATATCATATACCAGAATCGCCTGAGTAGCGGCGACCTGATTTCTCAGGTCGATATGGAAGATGGCGCCGGACTCATTTATACCATCTCCGAATCCGGCGATTTCCACGATTTTCTTCATCCCTCCCCCTCCGGATACAAGAAAATGGCCGATGTCTGGTTTCTCGCTTTGCAGAATCAGATGGGTTTTACCGTTGACATGCTTTATGCCCCCTCCGGACTCAGTGTTTTTCCCGGTAATCCGGGCATCAATGAGTTAGGATGGGAAGATAATTCCCTGCTCGAAGAGGGTTACATCATCGAACGTTCCGCGGGCGATAATGCAAATTTTGTTGTTATCGATACGGTCGACAGGGATGAAACCTTGTATTTTGATTCCAACCTGCCTGCAGGGGACTCCATCTTTTTTTACCGCATAACGGCCTACAGAGGCGCACTCTCAAGTGCCCCTTCAAACGAAGGCTCAGTGAATATCAACGACTATGTTCCTCCTGCGACCAGCATGATCGCCTACTACCCCATGGATAACAGCGCGGAAGATGTCACTGCCAATCAGCCGGATGCAGTACTGGAGAATGGTGCCGGCTATTCCACCGACTTCCAGGGCGGAACGCACTCCCTGGATGTGAACAGCAGCACAGCAAGGGCCCACCTGGGTGAGATCGATCTGGGAGATCAGTTCACCATCTCGCTTTGGGTGAAGATGAACAGCCAGATTAACATCCGCACCCTGATCGGCAGCGCCCGTTCAGGAAACAATCAGCCCGGCTTCTCCCTGGTGGTCAACGACTACCTTCAGAACAACCGCAAGCTGATCCTGATCACCGGCAACGGAAGCACAGGCGGCAGTGCTGCCACCGAAGCCAACGTGCTGAACTACGGGGAGTGGAACCACGTGGCCATCACGGT
>CAZNFR010000126.1:0-7659 GCA_964572225.1 uncultured Bacteroidaceae bacterium | reverse complement strand
TCACTAGTGGGCACTTAAAACCCACTGATTTTTAATTGGTTATTATTTTGTTCTTTGACATCTTTGTAATCGCATTTCGTAAGTATCTCTTTTATAGGTGTTTTGTCGAGTAAAGAGATGCTGAGAATTTGTAGAATTTCGTAGATTGTACGGTCAACTTTCAATTTGTTACCAACTATGGCAACAAGGCAGTAAGCGATGATCGCACAATACATCTGGATTTTCACTGCATTCAAGGTTGTCCCCCAGAAGGATTTTATCCTTAGATGCTGCTTCATCCATTTGAAAAACAATTCTACTTCCCAGCGTTTTTTGTACAACATGGCTATTTCTAGAGCGGTCAGGCTGATGTTGTTGGTCAGGAAAATAAATTCCTGATCCTTCTCCTGATCATAGTACTTTATCCGGCGAAGTTTACCTGGATATTCTTTCTTCGGATAATAGGTCTCCAGCTTTCCTATCTGGTCATAGCGAACACCTTGGTCTTTATCTACAGAGTTCGAGTACATGCGTTTGAACCGCATGTTATCTTTCGCCCTGGTAACGAAGAAGGCTCCTTGGTTATGCAGGCGGTACAAACGACGGTAATCAACGTATGCTTTGTCTACAACGTAGAAGCTTCCTGCTTCAAACTGGATCAGATCCAATATGTTGACATCATGAACTTTAGCATTGGAGATGTACAAAAAGGTTGGTATCGAGGTCTTCACATCATACAAGGTGTGAAGTTTGATACCTGCTTTGGTTCTGCGGAACTCTGCCCACCAAAAAACACTTAAACAGAGGTCTATGGTAGTTGAGTCCAGAGCATACACATTTCCATCAACGTTGATTTCAAAGTCAGCCTTGTAGCAACTGCATCTGGCTTCATCGATTAAAACGTAGGCAAATTCTTCGAAGATTTTATAACTGCGTCTTTCATTGGCTTTGCCAAGATTCCGTCGAGTTACAGTTGGACTAAATCCCAGGTGATAATACTTGGAATGATGTCCTTCCAGGCTAAGAATCAGATCACGCATGCTATCTCTGGAAGTAAGCTGACCGAAGACCATACAAAGCATTTGATTCCAGAAAGTGAAGGATCTAACATACTTGTTACCATCATGCTTATCCACTATTCTGTCGAAAACTCTACGAGGTAGAAAATCTGTAAGCTGTGCGAAAATATATTTGCCTTGATTCATGGATTAATGCTTTAAATAATGCAAAAATCCACATTTTCAATTCAAATCGTCACGCTATAAAAAAACTCTACAAGTGCGATGTACAAAGAATTTCAAAGAACGTTTAAATATTTATAGTACCCACTAATGATCCAGGAGGAGGATTTATGAATCTGCCAGCCGGAATCCCCAATCAATCGCAAAAATTACCCAGTCTTGCATGGTCTGTAGGATTTGGCTGCGAAAGGGTTTTTCGGCGAATTGGAATCAGAACAGGGTGATTTTCCCTCGTTAACTATATCCCACCCTAATGGTGGGTTTTCGGTAGTTATTCATGTACCTTGATCCATTCGATGCTATCCCGCGAAAATTTAATGACCATGGTTTTGGTATGAAGAGGACAGGAACCTATTCGCTTTTGTGTTATGGTGTAGTAAAAATGGTTTTCATTCGTACGGTCAGGAGTCCCCAATAATTGCTCAATCTGTTCCCGGCTCAGATTTCGTGTGGTATCACTGTAAATAACACTGTCCAGCATCGCTTCACGGTAAGGATAATCCCCGCTTTCCTGATAACTCCATTCAAGCCTGTCAAATCCTGATCCCCCGTTTCCCTCCCGGGAAGTACCTCCTTCACTGTCCGTCGCCCTGATACATGAACCTTGAAGGAACAGACTCAATGCCAGTATGAAAATCAAGGTAGGAATGCCGTTATTAATAACGGCATTAATAACGGCATTAATTCTATTTAATATATTGAATAATAACAACATATATATTTCAAAATATTCATTCTATCCAAAAATCCTGTAACAAAGGACCCCCTCAATCCCCACATCCCCACATCCTTACATCCCCCTATTTCACCCCCTTCATCCCCAACTGTATCCTCTTCCTCGCCAGATCCACCTCCAACACCCTCACCTTCACTTGCTGATGCAGTTTTACCACCTCATTGGGGTCCTTTACGAAACGATCGGCCAGCTGGGAAATGTGAACCAGCCCGTCCTGTTTAACCCCCACATCCACGAAAGCCCCGAAATTGGTTATGTTGGTCACAATCCCCGGCAATACCATCCCGGGCTTCAGATCCTCCGGACTGAAAACCTCTTTGGAAAACTCAAAAACCTTGATGATCTTCCTGGGATCCCGCCCCGGCTTCTCCAACTCCTCCATTATGTCCTTAAGGGTAGGAATCCCCGTCTTCTCGTCGGTATAGGAACGAATGTCTATCCTTTTCCGGATCGCCGGATCCCGGATCAGATCTGCAATGCCGCATGACTGGTCCTTCGCCATCTTTTCCACAATGTAATAGCTCTCCGGATGTACCGCTGAATTGTCCAGGGGATTTTCCGCATCGCTGATCCGTAAAAATCCCGCCGCCTGCTCAAAGGCTTTATCGCCCATCCTGGGGACTTTCTTCAGTTCGCTTCTTCTTCTGAAGGGGCCGTTTTCCTTTCGGTAATTCACGATATTCCCTGCAAGTCCGGGTCCCAGTCCGGAAATATAGGTCAGCAAATGCACACTCGAGGTATTCACATTCACCCCCACCATGTTCACACAACTCTCCACTACCCGGTCCAGACTCTGCTTCAATCGCCCCTGATCCACATCATGCTGGTATTGTCCGACCCCAATGGACTTCGGATCAATCTTCACCAGCTCGGCCAAAGGATCCATCAACCGGCGACCGATCGAAACCGAACCCCTCACCGTCACATCGTAATCCGGAAATTCCTCCCGTGCCACTTTCGATGCTGAATAAATGGAAGCTCCGGCTTCATTTACCACAAACACCTGCAAATCCCGGTCAAATTTAATATTCCGGATGAAATGTTCCGTTTCCCTTCCGGCCGTTCCGTTGCCAATCGCAATGGCTTCAATATGATATTGTTGCACCAGAGTGTCGATTTTCTTCATCGCCTGCCCCTTCTCATTTTGCGGGGGATGAGGATAGATGGTCGCGTTGTGCAAAAGGTTCCCCTGCCGGTCCAGGCATACCACCTTGCAACCGGTTCGGTACCCCGGATCAATGGCCAGCACCGATTTCTCTCCCAAAGGGGAAGCCAGGAGCAGCTGCCTCAGGTTCTCCGCGAAAACCCGAATCGCTTCTTCGTCCGCTTTTTCTTTTGAAAGGGCCCTGAACTCATTCTCAATCGAGGAGGAGATCAGCCTTTTGTAGGAATCCTCCACCGCCATCTCCACCTGACCCGAGACATCGTAGTATCCTTTCACAAACATACTTTTCAGGATCTCAATTGCCTTACCCGCATCCGGCTCAATGGAAAGCTTTAGTATCCCTTCCTGCTCCCCGCGTCGCATGGCAAGGATGCGGTGTGAAGGACAACGTGAGAGAGGCTCGCTGAATTCAAAATAATCCTTGTACTTGATGCCCTCCTCTTCCTTTCCCTTCACCATTTTCGATGAAATAAGGGCGTCCCTTTCGAAAAGCCGGCGGATCCGGTTCCGGGCCTGCTGATTCTCACTTACCCATTCCGCCACGATATCCCTGGCCCCCTGCAGCGCCGATTCCACATCCTCCACCTCATCGCTCAGAAATTCGGCCGCCCTTTTCTCCAGATTCAGCTCTTTCTGAGCCATCAGGATCTTAGCCAGCGGTTCCAGCCCCTTCTCTCGGGCCACACTTGCCCGGGTCTTTTTCTTCGGTTTATAGGGCAGATAAATATCCTCCAGATCAGTGATGTTGTCACAATCCTCAATCTTCTTTTTCAGCTCCCCCGTGAGCTTTCCCTGCTCATCAATGGTTTTTAGAACCGTCTCTTTTCTCTTGTCCAGCTCCCGTAGCTTTTCAAGCCGGTCGCTGAGATCACTCAGCTGCTCCTCGTCCATACTCCCGGTCATCTCCTTCCGGTACCGGCTTATAAAAGGAATGGTGGCCCCTTCGTCCAGCAACCGGATGGCATTGGTCACATCCTTCAGCGTCAGCCCCATTTGCTGCGAAATCAGATTAGCGTAGTTTTCCATGCGTATGATTTTAATCTGCAAATGTTGCAAAAAACTGTCAATGTGAAAAATTATTCACACAGCACTCGACATAAACCCAAAGGAGATCCCCTGTGGATAATTCCTCCGATCCGGATTAAACAAAAACCCTTCCGCAAGGTTAAACCATAAAACAAAACGAATGATCGCAGTTTTAAGCCCCTCCAAAACCCTTAATGAAAATCCGCCGGCAATCCCCCGCGAATACAGTATCCCCGAATTCCTCGACAACGCCTCCGAACTCGTGGAAATCCTCCGCACCAAAAGTCCCGACCAGCTGTCGCAACTGATGAACATCAGCCCAAAACTCACCGAGCTCAATCTCCGGCGCTACCTGGAATGGAAACTGCCCTTCACCACCTCCTCCGCACAACGCTCCATCCTTATGTTCAAGGGGGAGGTGTATTCCGGACTCAAAGCGGAGAACCTCGAAGAATCAGACCTGCTCTTCGCTCAGGACCACCTGCGCATCCTGTCGGGTCTCTACGGAATTTTACGCCCCCTCGACCTGATCCGCCCCTACCGCCTCGAGATGGGTACCCCCCTGGCCAACGGCTTTGGAGAAAACCTTTACGAATTCTGGGGCAACCGCCTTTCCCAAAAGATCAATACAGAACTCGAAAAACAGGACGAACCCGTTCTGGTCAACCTCGCCAGCGATGAGTATTTCCAGGCCCTGAACCCGAAAAACATCAACGCCCGCATCATAAAATGCCAATTCAAGGAAGAAAGAGGAGGGAAGCTGACGTTCATCACCAGCTTCGGCAAAAAAGCCCGCGGCCTCATGCTGCGGTATATCCTGAAAAACCGCATCGACAGCCCCGACGATCTCAAAGGATTCGACTACGAAGGTTACTACTTCAATCCTGAGCACTCCATCGGTGACACCTGGCTTTTTTCCCGGTAATCTCTTCATTTCCATTTTCCAAATTTTTAGGCTGAAAAGGTCCTCGTTTTAACGAAAATACCCCAAATTTTCCTAGTTTCGTGAGGTATATAATCTTTTAATGCCATGAAATTCGAATCCCGGTTCCCCGCTGTTCTCTCCTTATCCGGATTGATCACCCTGTTTGTTGCACTCCTGTGGTCCTGTTCCTCCCCCGATGAAAAGAGCTCCCTATGGGTGGGACCTCCCGGAAGCCATCCCATGGAAGCCGGATTGTATCTTTTTACCAATTCCCTGAAGCTGGACAGCATTCCCGACAATCTGCTGCTGGATATCTCCGCCGATACCCGCTACCAGCTTCACGTTAACGGGTACCTCGCCGGACTGGGTCCGCAGAACTCACCCGCCGGCCACTGGAAATACGACAGCTACAATCTGTCGGCTCTTCTCCAGCCGGGCGAGAACCTGATCGCAGTAGGGGTGTATTATTTCGGGGACCATGCAGGCGAGGCTATGCTCACCTCCGGACCGGCTTTGTGGTCCCGCCTCCACCATCCCGCTACCCCCGATTTTGAACAGAACTGGAAGGTGGGCAGGGCCGAAGGTACTTTCTTTAACCGGATGAAGCAGGGGAATGACATACGGGGCGGTTTCCTTACTCCCTCGATGGACTCCCTGATCGATGACCAACGTCCCCACTACTGGAACTACCCCGAAGGAGATCCCGGATCCCTGACAAAGGCCGTTCCCCTGAAGGATACCTCCCACTACGGTACCCTTAAAGAGCGGAACATACGCTATCTGGAGATGCAGATGGAACGCTTCCGGAAGGTTGTCAGGCAGTCGGGCAAGACCGAAAACCTCCTGGTTAGTGCCGATGCCTTTACTTTTAAGGTCCCTGCGAATAGCACGGTCAAACTCCTGATCGACAATCAGGTGCTTACCACCTCCTATCCATTCCTGCTCTACAGCGGAGGGAAGGGCGGAAAGATAAAAATCACCTATGCCGAGGCCCTGTATTCCAACGAGGATAACCCTGATCCTGAGAACCAGGGTAAAGGCAACCGCAACATCATTGAAAACAAGGAGATGACCGGGCATTACGATCTTATCTTTCCCGACGGGGGAAAGGACCGGATCTTTTTTCCTTCCTGGTTTCGGGTGTTCCGGTACGTGGAACTGGAAGTGACCACCGGCGGGGATCCCCTGGTGATCCGTGATTTCCATTCCAATTTTACCGCTTACCCCTTTGCCGAGCTTTCCTCCTTCGAGAGCGCCGATCCCCTGCTCGACAGAATCCGGCAGACTGCCTGGCGCACCATGAGGCTCTGTTCCTGGGAGAGCTACATGGACTGCCCCTACTATGAGCAGCTGCAGTATATCGGTGATACCCGTATTCAGTCACTCGTAAGCCTCTACGGATCGGGCGATCCCTTATTGATGAAAAACGCCATCGAACAGTTCGCCATCTCCATGGGCAGTGACAGTCTCACCCTGGCTGCCTTTCCCTCTCAGGGGAGCGGCAGGATCCCCCCATTCTCACTGTTCTGGACCCTGATGATCCGGGATTACTATTTCCACGTGGGCGAAAAAGATTTTGTTTTTAATCTCCTTCCTCAGGTGAAGAAAATTTATGAATGGCATGCCGGATTCCTGAACGAGTCCGGTGTTCTAAAGGATATCCGCTTCTGGAATTTTGTCGACTGGCCCCGGGAATGGGCCTGGGACCCGGAGCGGGGCACAGGGGGGATGCCTGCAGGGGCAGAAAAGGGGATCTCTTCCATTCTTAACCTACAGTATTCCTATGCGATAAGAGAGATGGCCCTTTTGTTCGACGAATCTGGAGATGCGGAGTATGCCAAGGAACTAATGGGCAGGTCGCGGAAAATCAATGAAAACATCCGCAAACTATGCTGGTCGGAGGAAAAAGACCTCATCGCCGATTCGCCCGATAAAAAAGAATACAGTCAGCACGCCAACATTATGGCCGTTCTGTCCGGAATGGTCCCGGAGCCGGAATCCGGCAACCTCATCGAAAGAGTGGCTTTCGATCCCAAGCTGATCCAGGCAACGGTTTACTATCGATTCTATCTGAACAGAGCCCTGGAAAAAGCGGGGAGGTCCGATTTATATCTCCAGTTGCTCCAACCCTGGGAGACCATGCTGGATCTGGGACTGACCACCTTTGCAGAAAGGCCCGAGCCCACCCGTTCCGACTGTCACGGCTGGAGTGCGAGTCCGCATTACGAGTTCCTGGCCCTGGTAGCGGGGATCAGGCCTGCAGCACCGGGATTCTCTGAGGTCCTGATCGCCCCCGCCCCCGGCAATCTGAAGCGTTTCCGGGCCGGCATTCCCCACCCGTCGGGAAGGGTGGAGCTTATATTCGACGGCGTCGAAAGGGAAGCAAAAATCTACCTCCCGGAAGGTACACATGGGACCTTCCGTTTTGGGGATCTGAACGAGAAAGCCGGTCCGGGAGAGTCCGTTTTTCGTTGGTAATCTGGCAGACAAGAAAAAATTTAAGATAAAATCAAGCTTAATTTCTTTTGTTTCTAGGCTCTGCGCAATATATTTACCTCAGATCTTTTGAAGTCAGGATTTGAAAAAA
>CAZNFR010000125.1:5340-7788 GCA_964572225.1 uncultured Bacteroidaceae bacterium | reverse complement strand
GCTTTGATGGTCGGGAATGCTGATAATCCTGCGCCCGTGCAAATCAAAAATAGTTAGGTTGAAGGGTCCTTCCGCATAGATCCGGATCTCGGATTCGGCCGGATTCGGACTTATTCTGACAGAGGTCTTTTGGGTATGAAATTCGGTATTTACCCCGATATGTTTCACCTGTACATTAAGGGATGTACTGATCTGCCGACTGCTTTCCAGGGAGGCGGTAAGTGTATAGGCACCTTCCTGACCGAAAAGCAGGGTTCCGTCGCTTATGCTGACTCCCCCGGCGGGCTGAGCCTCCCAATGTACAGGGATCCCGGCTTGATACCGCCCGTTCAGAAAGACGGCCGTTTCGGGGGTGAGGGAATTCCCATAAAGGGTGTCGGGAAGATCCCGGATCACGATGAGGTCGCTTATGCCCGTGATTTCCGGATTGGGTGGAACGTCAATGGCGCCGGTGATTTCGGTAGACAATTCAGCCAAAGATCCCACCTGATTATGGGTGGCATTTTGCACTTTAACAAAATCCACCTTATCCAGATCTACGTAGTTGCCATCCGAATCTATTGCCCAGCTGATGTCGAAGGCATCCCCGCCCGAGTTTTCCACTTCAGGGGTATAGGGGTTATCGGGAAGGGTATAGGGCGAATTGCCCCGGTGGTGGTTATCGGCATAGCCGAAGGCCCTGGGGGTAACACTCAGGAAGGCCGGATTGGAGAGGTTTAGTTGGGGACGGATGAGGGTACCTCCGAGGCTGTATTGGCTGTCAGAGATATGAGGAAAAGAATCGGCCGAAGGATAATAGTTTTGGGTATAGAAGCTGTTGGCGGGAATATGTCCCGTCTTGCCCTGATTATCTGTCCAGGTTATATCCTTTGCAGAACCCCCGCCCGGATTGTACCAGTTAACCGAATATCCTGGGAGGGTAAGCGAAAAGAAACGGTCGCTCCCTGCCAGCTCGTACCATATGTCGTCGGGGAGACCGTTTTCATTATCATCCTTCATAACCCAAACCACGGCCGGCTCTGACCAGCCCGGCAGTGCATTGCCGAAGATGGTGAAATCCACCCCATAGGGGTTATCCGGGTGATTTTCGACGGCCCCGTCAAAACGAAAGACCAGGTATCCTCCATAACCTCCCAGGCTCACATGTCCGCTGGTCCTGCCTGTAAGGGATTCTGTGGCTGCCGGACTCCCCCAGGGCCAGGTATTGATAAACTGTCCGGGAGCCGGAGTATACTCAATCACCTCCTGTATGTACTGGGCATGCAGGCAGGGGGAGGCTGCGAGAAAAAATGCGGTTACCAGGGTTTTTATCCTCATGTAAAGCAGGTTCTGTTAATAAACAATAAGGACATGATCATTTCCGGATTGGGTTTGGAATACCGGGATAGCCAAACGGGTCCGGATGATAAATCAACGGATAAATCAGATTGTACGACAGGGATTTAGTTTCCTGAAACTGCAGGCTGCAGTACGTGGAATCTGGCCTTCATCAGTTCATAAGCCCCAAAGAGGACGGCGGTATAACTCAGATCGCCCAACAGGGTGTTCTTAAAGAAGGGCAGTCCGGCCGCATAACAGGCCATCAGTCCCTCAACGCTCTTCGGATAAAGCAATCCGGTGGTCCAGTATCCGAAATTGGACAGGAGAAAAAAGATCACCGAAGCGGAGAGGCTGGCGGTAAGGAGCCTGAGGGGCTTTACCTTTTTCAGCATCAGAAATCCGGCCAGTCCGATAAGAACAAAGGATCCGTAAGTCCACAAAGCACCGGGATACATCCAGACAAAGCCTTCAAACTGGGTTGAGTATACCAGATTGTTGAGCACCAGGTCTGAGATAAACATAGCCAGGATGGGGAACAGGATGGCCAGGGCTTTTTTGTTAAAATACGCTGCACCGAAGAGGGCCATGGCGCCTACCGGGGCAAAGTTGAGGGGATGGGGAATAAGTCTGCTGAAAGCTGCAAGTAAAACGATCAGAAACAGAATTCCGGAACGAAGGTTTAGGTCAATTTTTTTCATTACCGCTACATTTTTTTTTAGTTTATACATGCAGATTTTGCAGCGGATAAGACATGTGTGTGGATAAAACCGGAGTTGTTATGATCCATCACCTGTTCACCGCAGGCTACAAAATCGAAATGCACTGGCAGGTCTTCTGACTTACCCCGGGTTTGCTGCCTTCCCATGTTTTCGTTTTCTCTCAAGAGCGTGAAACAAAGTGGCCTAATTACCAAACCCGTTAAGGGGATCACAGCAGCGGGAACTGTTGCCGAATTCCGGATTTTATTCCGGGCACGGCATTCCCTTTTAATCCTTTGCACGGGGCATTAAGGAAACCAATGCGGGGTAAAAGTACGGAAATTTTTTTAGAGTGGTTGCAGGGGAAGGGAAATTTTTTGAGAGTTTAGGGGTTTAGGGGTTTAGGGGTTTAGGGGTTTAGGAGTTTAGG
>CAZNFR010000125.1:3966-5240 GCA_964572225.1 uncultured Bacteroidaceae bacterium | reverse complement strand
GATCTGGGGATCTGGGGATTCACACTCCATGGGATAAACCTCTAAACCTCTAAACAAGAATGGGGATCCAGGGATCTGGGGATCTGGGGATTCACACTCCATGGGATAAACCTCTAAACCTCTAAACCTCTAAACCATTCTAAACCTCTAAACCTCTAAACCATTCTAAACCTCTTCCTCCATCTACCATCCCGCATTCTGCTCCAGCATTCCCCGGTTCACATTAATCTCGCTGATGGGAAGGGGCAGGAACTCATTTTTGCCGACCTGAAAAACATTGCCATCGTATATCTCCATCCAGTCGATTCCCCATTCGCTGTCGAAGCTCCACCGGATCAGGTCGAGATACCTGTGGCCCTCGTAGGCCAGTTCCACATCTCTTTCGTGGATTATGGCATCTGTGGTAAGGCTGGAGACCGGGGGCATGCTTACGCGGTCGCGTACATCGTTGAGGGCCTGCAGTCCGGTACCATTGTCACTGAGGATGTACATTACCTCGGCATACATTAGCATGACATCGGCCAGGCGGATAACTCTGTGATTGAAAGGTGCGTTGTTGGGAGCAGCCTTGTCGTTATAGGTGGGATAGGCGTATTTTTTGATCCCGAACCCTATGCTGGGCTGACCCGGAATGGTGAGTCCGCGGCTTGAAGCCACTTTTTTGTTATTGATTCCTGATGTATAAAATCTGCTGTAGTAATCTTCGTCGGGGACAAAATGCAGCCGGTCGCCGTCCAGATAAAGGGAGGCAAAAGTTCGGGGATCCTTCTCAAATCCTGCGGGATGACCGGTAACCGATTCAAACTCATAATACATTTGTGGATGGGCTTCGTGATTTTTGAAGCTGCTTTCATGATGATAGAACCACTGGAAGTTCATGTTTCCCGACCATTGCCATCCGGGAAGCCATCCCTGATTGATCCTCTGGTCGCTGTACTGGATCTCCCAGATGGATTCGCTGTTGTTTTCCGAGCGGTAGGTGGATCCGTCACTTGCAGGCAGGTCCATGTAAGCGGTATTGCAAAGTACCGCGTTGATTTGATCGAGCTGCGAGCTTTCGTCTTTGGGCTGTACCAGGGAGTATACCGGACTGTTCATCACTGCCCTGAGCATATCTCTGGCAAGTTCCAGATCGGCAATATCTTCGTTGCTTCCTTTTTGTCCGAAGCGCACATGATAATAGTAATGCTTATACAGCATGGCTTTGCCCAGTAAAGCCCGCGCAGCACCGGAGGTGATCCTTCCTGTTTCGGTAACGGGGTACTGGTCGGTGA
>CAZNFR010000125.1:0-3956 GCA_964572225.1 uncultured Bacteroidaceae bacterium | reverse complement strand
AGGGATGGCAAATTCAAGGTCCTCGACAATCTTATCCCAAAACTCGATCTGCTCTCCGTTGGAATAGGCCTGATTGGCATCCTGGGGCAGACTGTTCTCATCGAAGAAGATGGGTTGGTCGAATACCGTTACCAGGATAAAATAATACATGGCTCTGAGGGCACGGATCTGCGCAAAATAATCGTTAAGAGTTTCCTCACTCAAACCGGGGATATCCTTATCCAGCAGATTTCGCAAAACATGGGAGGTTCTCCATACTCCCATGTAGAGATCTCTGTGCATCCAGGTAACAAATTCATTGGAAGAATTGATGCTGATATTATCCATGGTAGGTGTCTCAAAGAGTGTCCGGTCCGAGAAGGACCCAAGCAGGAAAAACCAGCGGCATCCAAAGAGACCTGAATGTGCCAGGGGGGTGTAACAGGCGTTCACTGCATAAAGGGCATCATCGGCGGTTTTATAAAAAGAACTGAGGGCAAGCTGATTGATATTCTCAACTTCCAGGGCCTCATCCGTGCATGACTGAAAGGACGGGATGAGGATGATTATGCTGATAAGTATGACTTTGATTGTTTTCATCATGATTCAATAAAATTTATAGTTTAAAGGAACAACCACATGCCGGAGGTTTGTACCTGTTAAAAATCAATTTGTAATCCGATGGTGGAAACCCGGGGAACGGGATACCCTCCATAGTCGGTCCCGGAGCTGAGCGGACTCGAAAAGACCGCTACTTCCGGATCCCTTCCGGTGTATTGGGTAAATACATAGGGATTCGAGAGGCTGACAAAGGCCCTTACCCTCTCAATGTTCGCCCTGCTGGTCACCGATCTGGGAATGGTATATCCGAACTGAACGTCTTTAATCCGGAGGAAAGACCCGTCCTCTATCCACAAGGTTGAGATCCGGTCATTGATATTCCGGTTGTTCCGGTCGGCTCTTACCCATTCGGTGGATGGGTTTTCCGGAGTATAGTAGTTCTCCGCGAATCCGACCAGCTTGTTATGGTCGAGGTCCTGGGAATTGAAACTCGAAAGCGTAGCCCTTTCCTCGTTGAAGATCTCGAAGTTCTGCATTCCGCTCAGGAAGAGGGAGAAATCAAAGGATTTCCAGGCCAGCTCGAAGTTGAAACCATAAATGAAATCGGGAATGGGTTTTCCGATCAGGGTGCGGTCAAGATCGCTGATCTCTCCGTCCCTGTTCAGATCCTTGAATCTGAGGTCCCCGTGTTCGGGCACTCCTTCGTTGGGAACGGCCCATAGATAATTGCCTTCCTCATCGAAATCGGCATCGGTCACGATCCCCTCGGCCACATAACCAAAGAGGGAACCTACAGGGCGTCCTTCGATGGTCCGGTTATAGCCGGTACGATCCGTAATGTCTGAAGTCGGAATGCTGATCACCTCATTCTTGATGGTGGTCAGATTGAAAGAAATATTATAGTATAGGTTCCCACGCTGTTCCTTATATGAGACCAGGAATTCGAATCCGCGGTTTTGCAACTGACCTACGTTGAGCCAGGGTTGGGCATCCTGCGAAAATCCCGGTTCGGAAGCACGGCCGAAGACGTGTGAAACCGGTTTTCTGACCAGGAGGTCTTTCTGGTTTTTCACATAGTATTCAACACTTGACTGTAGTCGGTTATTGAAAAGGTTGAGGTCGACACCCAGGTTGATCATTTCGGCGGCTTCCCATTTCACGATGGGATTGGCGAAGGAGCTGAGGACATAGGTAGCGGTGGCCAGTTGTTCATCCATCCCAAAGACGGGGGAGAACTGAGCCGGACTGGAAAGGAAGTCGTCATATTCGAAATTTCCGATGTTGGAATTCCCGGTAGCGCCCCATCCAACTCTTAGCTTCAGCATATTAATGGCACTAACCTGGGGCAAGAGGTCTTCATTCAGCTTCCATCCGAGGGAGAAGGACGGGAAGTTACCCCATCGGTACCCTTCCCCGAAACGGCTGTTGCCATCTCTCCTGAAAGAGGTGGTAAAAAGGTACTTTCCTTTATAATCATAGATTAGTCTTCCCAGGTAGGAGATGCTTCTGAAGGGGATCCTGCTCCCGGCGATGGTTTGTCCGCCGGCCGAAGCCTGATCGAAAACATTCAGGTTCTCATAGGGAAATTCAAGGGCACGCGGGGTGGTGTAGCTGGCGTCCACTTTCCGGTACTGGTGAACGAGCACGGCTGTCAGGGTATGGTTGCCAAAAGTTTTGTTATAGTTTAGCTGACTTTCGATGGACAGGTTAAGGATATCGGAAAACCTTTCCACCAGCTTGGCCTGGGGTTCCGATCGGACGCCCATTTCGTAGGAAGGTGTCCATTCCCGGGCCTTTCCGTAGGTAAAATCAACCGAGGGAAGAGCCTTAAAGCTGAGTCCGTCGATAATCTCATATTCCGCATACACACTGCCCAGGAAGTTATACACATTTTCGTTGTTGTCGGGAAGCAGGGCTACTCCAAGGGGATTAAATTTGTCGTTTCCTCCGGTGGAAGGGAAGATCTCGCTGTTATCGATCTCACCGTCACCATTCACATCAAATCCGAAAGGCTGCTGCGGACCTGCAAATCCCCCATCGTTATCCTCGTCATATACTTTTAACAGGGGGGTTGCGGTCTTGACATTGCCAAAGCTGCCTGCCCCACGCTGGTATGAATTGCGGCTGAAGTTAAAGGTTTCTCCCACTTTGAGCCGATCGCCGATCCGGAAATCGGAATTGGCCCTTACGTTATATCGTTGGGCATTATTATTTACCAGGATCCCGCTTTCGTCGTAATAATTGGCCGAAATGCTGTAATTGCTGTTCTCACCTCCGCCGGATACCCGGAGGTAGTGGTTCTGGGTAAACCCTTCGGTGGTGATCTCATCCTGCCAGTCGGTACCTTCTTCCCATCCTTCACCGTAGTATGCTTCCCGGAATTCATCCGAATAGGCGATCTGGGTTATGCCGTCCCTTTCATTCAGGGTATTGTAAAACTCCGCATACTGATCCCCGTTCATCAGATCGATCTTTCTTGGGATCACATTGCGGCTGAAGAAGTTGGAATAGCTGACTTTCGTCTTTCCGCTTTCCCCTCTTTTGGTGGTGATGATGATGACCCCGTTGGCCCCGTCGGCCCCGTAAATGGCTGTTGAGGAGGCATCTTTGAGGACCTGTAGGGTCTCAATATCGGCCGGATTGATGGAATTGAGACTTCCGGTGATTACCCCGTCGATCACATAGATAGGATCGGAGCTGCGGTTTATGGATCCCACACCCCTTATGCGGATTGAGGTGCCTGCACCCGGGCGACCCGAATTCTGGGAGACTAAAACCCCGGTGGCTCTTCCCTGCAGGGCATTCTGAAAAGTTGCAGCCGGGGTACGGTTCAGATCTTCCGCAGAAACCACGGCCACGGAGCCTGTGAGATCGTCCTTTTTCACCGTACCATACCCGATTACCACCACATCTTCCAGCTCGGTGGCCGACTCGGAAAGGCTGATGCTGATGCTGGTTTGCTCACCCACGGTAACCTCGGCCGATTCATACCCTACAAAGGAGAATTGAAGCACACTCGCGGGCCCTTCAACCTGAATGGAATATTCACCCTGAAGATCGGTGAGTGTACCGGTGGTGGTACCTTTCACCACGATGGTGGCTCCGATGAGGGGTTCGCCGTTTCCGGCATCTGTGACTGTGCCGCTTATGGTTCTTTGCGCGAGCAGTCCGGGAGAAATCAGTAATAACAAAAGAAGCAGAGGGATCAACCCTGACCTGATTGGTAGTTTTATTTTCATAATAGTAATTACGGTTGGTTGCCAAATTTACGTAAAATAATGAAAGGGATAAGAGGGGTAAAGGGATAATTTTAACGAATCCTTCCAATATTTTTGCCTGGCTGTTAAATAGATCTTAATTTGGGTTTAGGGGTTTAGGGGTTTAGGGGTTTAGGGGTTTAGGGGTTTAGGGGTTTA
>CAZNFR010000124.1:0-7862 GCA_964572225.1 uncultured Bacteroidaceae bacterium | reverse complement strand
ACGGGGGGCGTTTTGCCTATCATGGTGGGTATGTAAGAGGGTTCCGGTCGGAACTGCTTATCTGTCCCTCCCAGGATTTTGGTATCGCCTGGTTATCCAATTCGCCTTCGGGGATCGACTCAGAAATCATCCCACTCTTCCTAAAATTGTATTTTGAAAGATAATCGAAATTCCTTTATTTTAGTTTCCTTTTAGTAATGAAGTCCTTAATCCTTCCGGTTCCATGAAAAGGAATAAGTCAGTCAAGCTGTAGTCCATTCACCCGAAAAAAAAGATGGACCTGAGCCGCTTTTTAACCAACCTTTCCTGTGCACTTTTTTTACTCATGCCCGTGTTTGCCCTCTTGCTTCAACTATTGTATATCCGAAGAAAACGATACTATATTGAGCATCTCATTTTCAGTCTGAATATGCATTCCTTTGCGCTTTTGATTCTATCCCTGGTATTCGCACTAAAGCTCTTGCTGAAAGGAGAGGATAATTTTCTCTATTATGGAATTCTTATTATCCCTGTTTATTTTACCGTGGGAATGAAGAATTTTTATTCACAGGGATACTTCAAAATCCTCCTAAAAGTTCTTCTTCTCGGGCTCAGTTATGGCTTTCTCCTGCTTATCTTTTTAAGTACCCTGGCAGTTCTGACCCTTATCTGGCTTTGATCCTGCCCGTTGAACCCCTCTTCGGGGGTTAAAAATGAGGCCTTTTCCCGGTACCTTGCGGGGGTAACTCCAAAAACACACTTAAATGCGGTTGTGAAGGTATTGTAATTATTAAATCCACAGAGTTCAGAAATTCCGCGGGTGGAATATTGATCGTGTGATGAATCGCGAAACATCCTTACAGATTCTTCTATCCTCCAGCGGTTTACAAAATGACTAAAATTTAATCCGTACCGGTCGTGCACAAGCCCCGACAAATAAGTTCGGTTTGTGTTAAGATGCTGTGCCACTTGCGTGATTTTCAGATCAGGGTTAAGAAAGGGTTTTTCGGACTGGAAATACAGGGATAGTTTTTCATGCATTTCATCTTGCCATTCTTTTCCTTTATTTCCTGAATCAGATATAGCCCGGGCAAGGAAAAAATCTCCGCTTTCAATATACCTCTGATGGTTGGCAATAAAACCTACCACAAAAAATGCAAAACTCAGAAAGAAGAAGAGAAAGGCCATCACTTCCTGAGAGGCATTTTTAATCCCTTCATTCCCAAGGAAAAGCATAAAAATTCCCGGAAGGGAAGAAGAGATGTATATAAAGTAAAAGGCACGTATCCACCGAAAGTATTGCTCTTCAAGATCAGAAAAGTAATCATCAACCCGCTTTTTAAAGGTTTTGATCAGTCGCTGCGATAATGTAAAATAGTAAACCACCTGAAGCAAAATATAAATTTTGGAAGCCATGTTCAGGAGGGTGAGTATTTTCAGTTCATGGGATGCCAGGGTAAGACTAACCTGGTTATGAGCATAGGCATAGCGTTCTTCAGGTTCCAGCAACAGATGGATGAGCCCTGAAACCAGGAAAAATATAACCGGGGCAATGAAATGGGGTATATCAGCGATCGATATGGGTATTCTGGCTGAGACGGACCTGACATAGAGCCAGATAAAGGGAAAGATATTCCCTGAACTCAGGAAAAAGAATGGATCCAACAGGGCATACCAGGTGAGATTTCCGGTATAAAAAGGAAGGATGGAACAAAACATGACAAACAGGGTTGCCATCAAAACCGCAATATAAAAGCCGGGTTGCCGGGCAGACTTATTCCTGCTGAGAAGGACCAGCATCCAGAAAAAAGACACAAACAGGGGCGAAAGTAACGCAAGGGTCTTCAGGTTGAGGATCATTGGTCATCAAATTCAGGCTACATGTCAAATTTAGGGTATTTTTTGTGAAAATTGACATCCAATTGTGAATTCTTGGATCTCCGGATTTTCATGATTTTTTACTTTTCCCTGTCTGATTTGATTTTCGTAGGAAGGCATTAATTCAGAATGTCCTCCCGCTTTTATTAAATGATAATTATAACAATACTAATTGCAACCCCTTTCTAAACTAACTCTTATGGATAAAAAAACTTTTCCTTATCGCAATCATGGAACAGCCCCATGGCTCATCATCTTTTTTTTAACACTTTTAAGTCTGACTAACCTTATGGGTCAGGACAACCAGTACCATTTTATTACGATTGATCAAACCGAAGAATACAAAACCACCTATTTCTGCAAAACCCTTAATTATTATTGGGATCAGGCGGTGGTTGACCGTTCCGGGAAAATGCATTTTGTAATGGTAGATAATTACAAGCTTTATTGTCATTCTTCATCGGATGGGGGAGAAACCTGGACCCGCGAGCAGGTTATCACCGGAAAAGAGGGTAAACTGTATACGGCAATGATGGGTTTGACGCAGGACGACAAACGCGTGATTTGTTATACCGTTAATGAAGGATTCAATAACGGTAGTGTTGGATATGGTTCTGAGTTTATTTACGACACCTATGGAGCAGTGGAAGGGGAGGAGGGGTGGTCCCTCTCTCCCCTTAGCATTCATACAACAAACAGCGGATTAATGCCCTATGGAATCATAACCATCAAGGACGGAACCGTTCATTGCATTCTCTACAAGTATGGATGGTACAATTATGGGGGAGAGCTTCACGAAGCCATTTATGATCCCGTTCAGGATACATGGTCAGATTTGAATACGATCAAGGTTTTTAACGACCGTGGTGTAGATAATTCCACCTATCATGTCGGGAAACTTGCTGAAGCTCAGGAGAATGAGATTGTTTGCGTTTACCAGCGGCACGGAAGTATTTCCGGTAAGTATAATCTGGAGGTGGTGATGAAAATCGGGGGTGTATGGCAGGCTCCTCAGATTCTGCTCGAAAACAATCATTATTCCACCTATAATCGTTTTGATATTGACTATGACAGGCACGGTCACACATACCTGGGGTATTTTGAACCCTGGGGAGAGAATGGTCCTCAGCTTTATCTGGCGCATAACTCAATAAGCGAGTTTGAGATGTACGAGATATTCGAAGCAAAGGATACCCTGCTTAAAATGGCATTTCATCCTTATATGGATGGCACCACCTACCTGTATTGTTCCTTTAAAAATGAGCTGCCGAGAATACTCCACTGGAGTCAGGATGGGCTGACGGAGCTTTCTTACCTTCCTTCCTTTGGTGAAGGGGATTCTGCTGATGTAAAGCGCTTTCATTACAATATTCCAAGAAAGAATAATTTTTCAGAGAGCTTTGATTTCCTTGCATTTACCAACAGGTATAATGGAAAGGAGGGTGATTATATTAAGCCCTACGAGCTGGTGTTTATGAAAACCAACCTGGTGCAGAATACGACAAAGATCAATAGCTATCGCGAGGAAAAGCAGGAAAACTTCCTTTATCCGAATCCGGTCGGGGATTATTTATGGATCAGGGGGGAAGTGGATTGTTTCGAAGGAAGGGTCAGCATTTTCAGCATAGATGGAAGGAAAATCAAAGATTTTGAATGTTCTCGGACAAACAGCCTGAATATGGGGGATTTGCCATCGGGTGCCTACTTGTTGAAAGCAGGGAACCTTAAGCAACCGCTGGCCTTTATGAAGAGGTAATGCCTTAAAACCTGCCCAGCCATTCATGCAGGACCTTTTCCAGTTCCTGTTGGATATTTTCGTATTCTTTGGTATTGGCTGCATTCACTCTTTCGTGGGGATCGGTCTGATAATCGAAAAGCTGCTGTTCAACGATGTTTGAATAGTCGGCTTTTGGATCGTAGTGTTTCCCATTTTTCACCCATTCAACGTAACGGTAGCGGTCGCTGCGGATGGCATACCCCATTTTCTCATCGCGGGTAAACTGGCTGAACGCATAGGGTAAACTCTGACCCTTCCTGTTCTCCATGAGGGGGATAAGGTTATCGCCTTTGAGATGAGGTGGAACTTCCATGTCTGCAAGTGCACAAAGGGTGGGGTATATGTCAACGAATTCGGTTGGTTGGTTTACCACATGGGTTTGGATCCATGGAACTCTAAAGATCATGGGGGTTTGGGTTGCCTGCTCGAAATTGGTGGATTTTCCCCAGATCCCGTGATCGCCCAGGTGCCAGCCATGATCACCCCAAAGGACGACGATGGTATTATCTTCCAGGTCCAGTTCTTTCAGTTTATTCAGGATTTTTCCAATTTGCGTGTCGATATAGCTGACCGCTGCCAGGTAGCCGTGGATGAGCTTTTTCTGCTCTGATTCAAGAAGTGGGATTCCATGTTCGAGCTGGGCGTAGATCTGGTTTCCGTTTTCATCCGTATAGGATCTTAATTCATTAGAAGTGTGGTAGAACCAGGGTTCGTCATTTTCGGCGAAAGAACGGAATTCGGCAAGAGGAAGGGATTTCCGGTCGTACAGGTCCCAGTATTTTTTGGGAGCGGTCCAGGGCAGATGGGGGCGTTCAAATCCGACAGCCAGAAAAAAGGGATTTCCTTCTTTGGCCAGTCTTTCCAGATCCATCATTGCTTTTTTTGCGAAAACTCCATCCTTATAGGCATCATCGGGCATTTCCAGGGATTCGGTAGCCGGTTTGATGAAACCCTGGGTATAGCGGATTGGGTGGAGTTCTTTTTCTTTGGCTATAGGAGCAAGGCTGTCGAACATATTTTTGACTTTTTCGGACTGGTAGAAATAGCAGGATACCGGACCTGTCTCCTCAGAGAAATACGGAATAAGGGCCTCTTCCGAGAGAGGAAAGGAAGAGGTCCATGAAAGGCTGTCCCAGTATTTATCTACGGTTCTCTGATCAAAGATCTTGGAAATATTAACGGTGGTATACCCATGGTTCCTGAAATACTGGGGCAGGGTTACCACCTCGGGTACCTTTTCACGGATGGGATCAAAACCCCAGATGCCTGATTCATCGGGATACATTCCGGTCAACAGACTTGCCCTGGAGGGTCCGCACACCGCGACCTGGCAATGGTTATTCATAAACCGGATCCCTTCTTTGGAGAGACTGTCGATGTTTGGAGTTTGCACAATATTGTCACCATAACTACCCAGAGTGGTTTTAAGGTCATCTACGGTAATGAAAAGTATATTCGGGGGGTTGGAGTTGGTTTCCTTTTCCGGCTGCTTGTCGGAGCAGGAGAAAAGGCACAATAATCCCAGTATTTCGGCAGATATCAGGTTTTTTTTCATGGTTGTCATGTTTTACAACCCGAAAACTACAAAAAACTTTTAGGATACTATCATCTTTTTTTCACGGATCCATCCTGTTTTCTCCTTCGTTATCCCCTATCCTCAGATAATCGAGCATAAGAGGAATATCGAATCCGGGGATATTAAAGGAGGTGAGATGGGGTATGTCTTCACCGAAAGTGCGGGCAAACCATTCAAAATCCATACCCGATTTGGTAAGGCTGCTTCGGTAAAATCCTATAGCCTTCTTTTTATCTCCGGCTACCCATTTCAGGTGTCCCATATTCATGTAATCGTATTTGTTACCCTCCTTTTCAATTACCCGGGCAAGATACTTTTCTGCGGTTTCGTGCTTTCCAAGCAGGAATGAACACCAGGCAATGGGTCTGTGAACCTTGGTATTGTCTGGCGCCAGATATTCAACCTTAAAGAAATATTTCAGGGCTTTTTCATAATCACCGGTATCCATATGCACCTGACCCAGGGAGGTCTGTACAAACAGATTCTCAGGTTCTGCCTTCTCGGAGGTAAGGTAGTATTCAATGGCCTTTTCATAATTTCCGAGTCGGCGGTTGCAATAGGCGATCTTGTTCAATAACCAGGTCCTTTCAGGAGAAATGATCTCTGCCTTTTTGTAATACTCCAACGCTTCCTCAAACTTTCCCATTCTTTCAAAGCAGTAGGCCGCTTTTTCGATCAGCTCATAATCCTTATCCTCTCTGATCAGGTAGAGGAATACATCAAGAGCCTCAGTGAAATGCTCTTTTTCAAAGTAAAACTCACCAATGTTTCGTATGATTCTGTCGTCATTTATGATCCGTCTGAAAAACCCAGTGTTATGAAAGTCCAGTTGAAGGGAGAAAACATCTTCAAACTCCTTTTTCCGTGGATGAAGTCGGAAAAACCGGTAAAGATCCTGAATGTACTGTACGAAAACCGAACGGTTTTTTAGGTTGTTGTTGATCAGATCCTCCCCTTGCTCCATCTCATTCATGGCATTGATCTCCATATTGAACACTTCCACCATCATGGATTTCTGCATAGGAGGCATGTGTTTGACATTCAGGCAGAAAGAGTATTTGTCGGAATTACAGAGGAAGCTGCTTTTTTCCAGTCCTTCAAGGAATGCACCGGAATCAAATCCTTCCTTCACCTCCCTGAAAGCTTCCTCAAATTGAGGATTCTCCTTGTAAAAGGGGAGAAGCCAATGATGCACTTCATTGAAAAAAGGAAAACGTTTAAGCATGGCAAAAGCCGAAATGAATACGTCAGAACCTTCCATCTGCAGGTTTGAAAACTCCTCCATCTTATTATACAGATCAGGTGAATCCTCAAAAACCGTTTCCCATTCAGGATTTTTGTCCTCCAATAAGTTTTCTTTGAAAAGATCTTCCATGTTAAGCTTTTCTTCCAGGGTGGAGCGCATTTTCCATATTTCGGGAAGGAATTCTTTTCTGATTTTTTCTGCAAGCTCCTCCGTATCTCTGGCCCGGAGGAACTGTAAAACTATGTTTTCCAGAACCTTATTCAGGTTGCTGTCGTCCCTCAGCACGCCGATCAGGTTATTCAGTTCGGGATAATATTGAATCCGGTGATCATAAATGTATAAGCTGATGAGAATTCCGGTAAGGGCCCGTTGCCAAACCTGATGTTCCTGTTTCTGATACAATTCAAACAGGAGATGGATCTTATTTACATCAAAATGGCGTAAGGTCGAAAGGGTTAATGCGCTAACGATAAGGCTCTTATAATACCAGGGTAAAATATTCTCCTCACCGGTCTTTCGCAGGATCCCCATTTCTTTTTCCGATAGCTTGTCTGTTAACCAAACCTGTAGGAAGAAGCTTTTCATTGCCTGGCCGGATTGTCGGATTTTCTCTTCAATTTCCTGTATTTCAACAGCTTCTCCTGAGTCTTCAAGATCCTGTTCAAAGCTGACCCTTTCCAGCCATTTCCCGGTTTCCTCAAACTCCAGGTTGCTCTGTAGATCTTCACTGGAAAGCAGAGTATAGTAAGACAACAGTCCGTACCATCGTATAATCTCTTCCTTCACTTCGTCGGTTAGTTCCAGGAGGGACTTCACGAGGCGAAGGTATACCTTTTGTTTTTCAGGATCGTCTCCCAGCTCAAAGGAGTATTTAAGCATGTTTCGATAGGTATTCCCGGCATTATTGAGCCGGTTTCTGTAATCAAAATCCCTGCATTTATCCACAAGAAGGCTGAGATCGTCCATTGCTTCCGTTACCCTGCTCCCTTTTAGAAGACTGAGTATGCGATAATATCGTTCCAATAATTCCTGGTAATTCATAAATCCGGATGTTAATTTTCTAAAGGTGCAGGGGTAAACCTGATTTGAGACCATATCACCCATAGAAAATGATTGTATTCCAAACAATTCAAAAACCGAACCATTCACTTTTATATCGGCTCTACCAGCCTGATGCTATTTCATTACCGGATTATTTCTGCTTGTCCTTAGCCGTTCAAAACAGGAAGCATTCACAGCAAAGGCTTTATTAGTAGCACAAGTTACCAATAATTTGAAGGAAAGATTTACAATTTGGGACTAGAAAAACTCAAACATACTTAACTCCGGGCAAGGTAGATTTTTGTTATTTATGACATTTATGTCATTATTTATGACGAACTGACGTATTTTTATTTTTGATCTCG
>CAZNFR010000123.1:0-7894 GCA_964572225.1 uncultured Bacteroidaceae bacterium | reverse complement strand
AACCTTGAGAACGCGGTGGCGGCCTTGGCTATGGCCCATCTGGCCGGAGTAAACGGGGAAAGCCTTAAAAAAGGCATGGAAACCTTTACCGGAGTTAAACGGAGATTTGAGATTGTATCGGAGTCCGAAAAATATAGTTATATCGATGATTATGCCCATCACCCGGAAGAGCTCCGGGCATTCATTGAATCGGTCCGGGAGTCCTATCCGCAGAAAAGAATAACCGGGATTTTCCAACCCCATTTATTTAGCAGGACCAAAGATTTTGCTTCCGCGTTTGCGGAAAGCCTTTCCCTGCTCGATGATGTTATTCTAATTCCCATTTATCCTGCCAGAGAGGAACCCATCCCGGGGGTCAGTTCGGAGATCATACTGACCGGACTTCGAAACAAGGGAGTGAAGATATACATCCGGGAAAGTGAGATCGAGAAGCAGGTTCGTGAACTGAAACCCGAGGTACTTCTCAGCATGGGCGCTGGAAATATTGATATTCAGGTGGATAACTTAAAAATGATAATGAAGGAGATTCATGAAGAAAGGGATTAATATAGGGTTTTTTGTCGGACTGTCGGCATATCTGATTGTGGCCCTTGGGTTTTCAAGCTCAAAGGAAAAGGAAGTACTGTGTGTTTCCCTTCAGATCCATATGGTAGACTCCTCGAAAAGTCATTTTTTCTCAATAACAGAGTTGGAAAGACTGATCATGGGGAAAGATATCACCATTCTCGGATATCCTGTGGGCCAGATAAACCTTCCCCTGCTGGAAGAGAATCTGCTGACCAGCCCCTATATCGAATCGGCCGAATTGTACTTTAATCTGGGTGGGATTTTGCATGCAGACATAAAGCAAAGAATACCCGTGGTAAGAGTAATTACGGGCACAGGGGAGTCATGGTACCTGGATGAAAAAGGATATCTCTTTCCCCACCGGAAAAGCTTTACTCCGCACATTTTGGTGGCAAGCGGATATTTTACCGGGGGTGAAAAATTAAAAAACATTCAGAATATTGAGGAATTAGCTGAGGAAGAGGCTTATTCGGAATGGGTAGAGATCCTGGACATGGCAAAATTCATATCCGAAGATCCTTTCTGGCAGTCTCAGGTAGTACAGGTTTATTATAACCGCTTGGAAGAGTTTGAACTGATCCCCAGGGTGGGTGCCCATCAGATCATGTTTGGCAATGGGGAAAGATTGGAAGCAAAATTTAAAAAGTTAAGGACCTTATACAGGGAAGGCCTTGAATTCAAAGGCTGGAACCAGTATGACCGGATAAATCTAAAATATGAGAATCAAGTAATCTGCACAAAAAGATAGCACTATGGCAAACAATGAACAAATCGTGGCTGCAGTGGATATTGGAACGACCAAGATCGTTACCATTGTAGGCCGGATAACCGAAAACCAGCGACTTGAGGTACTGGGTCTTAGTAAGACAGTATCCAGGGGAGTCAAACGCGGTGTTGTCCTGAATATAGAAGAAACCGTGAATGCAATTGAATACACGGTCAATGAAGCAAGGAATATGTCCAAGCTGAACTTTACCGATGTATTCGTAGGAATTGCCGGGCAGCACATCAAATCTATCCGGAACCGTGGTTATATCAACCGCGATTCCTATGAAGATGAGATCACCAGGAGTGATATTCAGAGACTAATGGAAGACATGTATAAGATCCCTGTTGATATGGGGGAAGAGATCATTCATGTCCTCCCCCAGAGTTTTATTGTGGATAACGAAACAGGGGTGAAGAATCCTGTGGGGATGTCGGGTAAAAGACTGGAGGGCAATTTCCATATTGTGGTCGGACAAATCGCTTCGGCCAAGAACATTGAGAAATGCATCAACCGGGTCGGATTGAATGTAAAGAATCTGATCCTCGAACCTTTGGCTTCGAGTGAGGCGGTTTTGACGGATGATGAGAAGGAAGCAGGTGTGGCCCTGGTGGATATTGGTGGAGGTACCACCGATGTGGCCGTCTATTACGATGAGATGATCAGGCATACTGCCGTTATCCCTTTCGGAGGCAATGTGGTTACAAGGGATATCAAGGAGGGATGTTCCATCCTTCAGCGACAGGCAGAGTCGTTGAAGATCCAGTTCGGATCGGCCCTGGGTGATCTGGCCAAGGATGATAAGGTTGTAACCATTCCGGGTATCAGTGGCAGGGATCCCAAAGAGATCAGTTTTAAAAGCCTTGCCTATATTATTCAGTCACGCATGGAAGAAATCATTGATGCGGTGATGTTTGAGATTGAAAACTCCGGGTTTATCGATAAGCTCTCGGCCGGAATTGTGCTAACCGGTGGGGGCGCCATGCTCAGACACCTTCCGCAACTGGTCAAGTTTAAAACGGGACTTGACGTGAGGATCGGTTTTCCTAATGAAAGGCTGGCTTCCGAAAAGATGGAGGCCGTCAATCAACCCATGTATGCAACCAGTGTGGGTTTACTGCTGAAGGGTCATGAGTTCCTTAAGGAGAGTAATGATAGGATCCATGTTTCCGAGAATGCAGACGATATACCCGAACCGAAACCTCTCAAGGAGAAGGTGAAAAGCAAAGCCAGAATTTTTGAGTCCCTGAAAAATGCTTTCACCGATATTTTCGATGAGAACGATACCAAAATGTAAAAAAGTTTTTAGTCATGGATGAAGAACTGATGGAATTTGAATTACCGCCGGAAAGATCATCAATAATCAAAGTTATTGGTGTTGGAGGAGGAGGAAGCAATGCTGTAAATCACATGTATAGCAAGGGTATCAAGGATGTGAACTTTGTTGTCTGCAACACCGATTCCCAGGCCCTTGCCAATAGTCCTGTCACCGTAAAGATACAACTGGGTGAATCCCTTACCGAAGGTCGGGGTGCCGGAAATAAGCCGGATATCGGCAGACAAGCAGCCCTGGAGAATTTGGACGACATCAAGGAGGTCCTGTCAAAAAATACCCGTATGGTGTTTATTACCGCAGGAATGGGGGGAGGAACCGGAACAGGTGCTGCTCCTGTTATTGCCAAGGCAGCAAAGGAAATGGGAATCCTTACGGTAGCCATCGTGACCATTCCCTTCCGGTTTGAGGGTCAACAGAGGATACAACAGGCTATTAAAGGTATCGATGAGATAAAACAGTATGTGGATAGCTTGCTGGTAATCAATAACCAGAAACTGCGTGAAATTTACGGGGATCTCAAACTTGCAGACGCTTTTGCCAGGGCAGACGATGTTTTGTCGAGAGCAGCAAAAGGTATCGCTGAGATCATAACGGTCCACGGTTACATCAACGTTGATTTTGCCGATGTTGAAACCGTCATGACCAATTCCGGTGTGGCGATCCTCGGATCGGCAGTTGCCCGGGGTGAGAACAGGGCAGTTAAAGCCATCGAAGAGGCCCTCAATTCCCCCTTGCTAAACAATAATGATATTACCGGAGCCAAAAGCATACTGCTCAATATCACCTCCGGAAATGAAGAGATCAGCATGGACGAAGTTGGCGAGATCACGGATTATGTTAATCAGGCTGCCGACAGGGAAGCTCTCATCATATGGGGAACCGGCAAGGATGAATCACTGGAGGAAGGTATTAGCGTTACCATAATTGCCACGGGTTTTGGGACCAGCAGCATACCCGAACTATATGCAGCCAAAAAACATTACGACAAAATTCCCTTAAGAGATACCCCGTCAGAAAAGGAAAACGCTGAAGGAGGATTTACGATTAAGGACAGGGTAGAGAATTCACCCAGACCCAATGTACAGGCTGCACTGGATTTTGGTTCTGAGGGGGGAAGCGAAGAGTTCATTCTTTACGACAATAAAAAGGAGGATGAGGGTAATAGTGAAAAGAAGAAAGAAGAACGGGTGCAAAAACTGAAAGAGGCACAGGAAAGGATGAAAACAGCTGCGTACAACAGCAAAAAGCAAAATGAGACCTTGGAACAACTGGAAAATGAACCTGCCTACCTGCGGAAAAGAATCCCCATAAAGCCTGAAAAACCCTCGGAGGAGAAAGAAATATCCAAGTTTAAACTGGACGAAGGAGATGAAGAATCCGGCCCCAGACTTAGAGAAGATAATTCTTATCTCCACGACAATGTGGATTAAAAATTAAAGCCATGAATTATTCCGAACGAATTAACGAAGATCTGAAGCAGGCAATGCGCGAAAAAGCCAGGGATAAACTGGAAGCCTTGCGTGCAGTGAAAACCGCTTTTACGCTTGCGAAAACCGAAAAGCCTGCCGGATCGGAACTAACGGAGGAGGAAGAATTGAAGATTCTTCAGAAGTTGGTCAAGCAACGACGCGACAGCGCCACAATTTATCGTGAACAGGGAAGAACGGATCTTGAAATGAAAGAACTGACAGAAATTTCTGTTATTGAGGAATATCTTCCCGAATCCCTGTCGGAGGAAGAGATCACCGAATACATTAAAAAGCTTATTACCGAGACTGGGGTTGCGGATATGTCGGGGATGGGACTAATTATGGGTAGGGCCACAAAAGAACTCTCAGGCAGGGCCGAAGGGAAGACTATTTCTTCCATCGTTCGATCCCTGCTTTCAAAGGAATAATCCTTAATTTCTTTATTCACCCGGAGGTGAATAGTGACTCAGCCTGCACAATCCTTACAAAAAAAGGCCACCGGATGGTGACCTTTTTTTTTGGATTGGGCGATTATTAATAAAAGCGAATACGCCTGTCCTCAATATCTGCCATCTCTCTGAGGGCTTCGAAACCTTCAAAGTTTACTCTCGACTCCATCATATATTTAAGTCTTTGTTGAGCTGAAGCAATATCCAGGTTTTCGGGTTCATTCTTTTCTACAACCTGCAAAACAAAAACCCCGTTGACACCCCTTACCGGGGAGGAGAGAGTTCCGGTTTCAAGACTGTATGCACTGGCAACTACCCCCGGTTCAAGCCCCACACTACTGATAAAGGGATTGGAAAGCCTTACCCTCTCGGCAGAGGCAACATCCGCATTCAGTGCCGAGGCGGCATCCTCAATGCTGCCCGCATTAGCTACCTTTTGCCCAACCGATTCAAGAAGTTTTTCAAGTTTCTTTTCTTTACGCACTTCGATTTCAATCTCGGCACGAACGCTTTCGAGCGGCGCAATTCCCTTTTCCTTAACATCGGTTAGTGCCGCAACAACATACTTATCACTTAAGTCAAAAATCTGACTAATGGTGTTTTCATCGTTCTCATAGGCCCATCTTATGATTTCACGGGAGTTATCGAGACCAGGCAGTTCATTTGCGCTCGACTGAAAATCGGTGGCAAAACGGGGGGTAAGACTCTTTTCAGCATATTCCTCCCTGAACTTTTCAAGGTCCGTAGCTTCGCTACGAAACTGTACCGCATTGGAATAGATATTCTGGTAAGTAGCGTCTGAAGGGACCACCTGTCTTTCAACGACAGCTACTTTAGCTTTCCTTGACTTTTCAGACTGATTTTCGATTTGGATAACATGGTATCCAAATCGGGTTTCCACCACCCCAAGATCACCGGTCTCATTTGTAAAACAGAAATCACTGAAGGGCTTAACCATGGTACCTTCCATGAACCAGCCCAGATCGCCACCTATGTCACGGTTTGACTCATCCGCAGAAAATTCACGAGCCAGGGTAAAGAAATCTCCTCCGTTTTCAATCACGTTTTTCAGGCTGTCTGCAATCTGCTGAGCCCGGTCCTCGTCGCGCTGAACCGAGAGTGAGATGAGGATATGTCTTGCCCTTACCGAGTCGGGTACCGTGGTGAAATCCATTACTCTGGCAATTTTATAGGCATCCTCCTCAAAATAAGGACCTGCAACATAACCGGGTTCGGCATTGAAAATGGAATCCTGATACTGAACCGGGAAATCTCCGGGAGAATAATTGACATCCTGATAGGGGATGTCAGAATTATTATTGACAAAATTAATGGGATTATCGGTTCGTGAGAAAGGGACTTTGGATTGCTCGATAAACTCCCTTGCGAGGCGGTCATCATCGCCCGAGGGCTGAATCGGAAAAATCACGTATTCAACACTTCTGCCTTCATCCTGGCGAAAATTGTTTTTGTTCTCGTTGTAATACTTTTCAATATCATTTTCAGTAATTTCAATCTCTTCGTCTTCCACGGTATTGAAAGAAGTATAAACGTAATCAAAACTCACGGACGATCCGGATTCAAATGCATAATTCCTTGCATCCAGACTGTTGGGCTGAATGCCTTTCCTGACCAGGTTAAAATATTTTTGATTCATTCTTTCATCCACGATCTGATTTTCAATGTAGATCCAGCGCTTTCTTTCATCCTGGTACATGTCGCTGCTAATCGCATTAAAATAATTCATCAGCTGAAAACGGTTAAATTCGCCGGTTTCAGGGTTGGTAAACATTTGGCGGATGATGGGATGGGGTTCTACCATGGACATGCGGGTCCCTCCTGCAGAGATGGAATCACCGAGGAGCATGGATTTTAATTCTTCAATCCCCACATTGATGCCCAAATCTTCATAGGCTTTATTCATAATAATGTCCCTTACGGTGGTCCGCCAGACTTCATCCCTGATATTTTCAAGCATATCCTCCGTCAGGGAGTTCATCTGGTAGTTCATCCGGTAAAAATTGGCCAGTTCTTCAATCTTTGCATTATAATTCATGTAATCTATTGATTCACCGTCAATATCAACTACTTCCATCTGATTTCTTGAAAAAACGGAAGGTCCCTGGTTGAGAAAGTCGCCCAGGATAAATGCCAGCAGGGCAAGTCCAATTATCACTGCAACCAGCACTCCCGCTTTGTTTCTGATTTTCTGTAATGTTGCCATTGATTCCTATTTTAAACTCATTATTTTTTCAGGCTACGAATATAGTAATTTCCATTTATTTAGGTATGCAATTGGAGAAGGTTTTTGTTAATCCGAATAACTATCCTGGACCATATACCGCGGGATTCAATATGGGTTCAGGGGCTTAAACCTCTGGCAGTCGTTTAAGCTGAACAAGGTGGATTTTGGTTTCACTTACCTTGAGGATTCTGAACTGGTATTTCCCGATAATTACCCTTGTGTTTAATTTGGGAATGTTTTCGTAGTGGTGGATTATGAGACCTGCCAGGGTATCATATTCTTCCGATTCCGGTAGCTGAAGATTATACTTTTCGTTCAGGTAATCGATTTCCAGTCTTCCGGAGAAGATGTATTCTTTTTCATTAATGATCCTTTCCACAAATTCAATGGTATCATGCTCATCTTCAATTTCCCCGAATATTTCCTCCATAATATCTTCAAGGGTGATGATCCCTGACGTTCCTCCATATTCATCCACCACCAGGGCAATGCTCTTTTGCTCCTTGATAAGCTTACGGAATAATTTGTTCGCATTCATGGTTTCGGGTACGATGGCCATATTCACCAGTTTATCCCTGATTTTCTCAGGTTTTTTGAATAGCTCCTTGGAGCTGACATACCCGATTATGTTGTCGATGGATTCCTGATATACCAGGATTTTTGAGTAGCCGGTTTCCACAAATTTCTCAGTAAGATCGTCAATATCAGCATTTACTTCCAGGGCCTCGATTTCGGTCCGGGGAACCATACAGTCCCTGACCTTTAACTTGGAGAATTCCAGGGCATTCTGGAAAATCTTTTTTTCCGGTTCATCATCCATGGTATTTTCAAGGACCGACTGACTATCATTCACAAAGTGGTCAAGGTCAACCTTTCCAAAAGCGAGATTCCGGTTTTGCCCTCTCATATTCACCTTAATACCCAGGATATATTTCATGATAATCATCGTAATCCCGATGATAAAAATGGTAACAGGATAAAGAAGGATATAAAGGATGAAGACCGGTCCCATCTCACCATCGCCTGGATTGAAGACATCTGGACCGTCTTCGCGCCCCTACT
>CAZNFR010000122.1:0-7985 GCA_964572225.1 uncultured Bacteroidaceae bacterium | reverse complement strand
GCATAGTTCTTGTCTGAGGGCAAAGGTAGAAGAAACTTCCCGTCTCCCATATCCGAACGGGCTACCATTGTCAGCTCCCCGCTTTCGAGATCGATCAATTCGAAGGACGCGTCAATGCCTCTTCTGGTTTCAGCATCAAAGACCCTGCCTTTGACATAACTCACAGGAACAGGTTTTATCTCATCATACAATTCAAAGCGGTAAATATCCATCCCTTTGTCATTGAGCCTGTCTGAGGAAAAATAGGCCATTTTCCCCAAAGAACCGACTATCAGACCGATCTCATCACTATGGGTATTGATGGGGTAACCAATATTTTCTGCTTTTCCCCAATGGTTATCCACACTTCTTCTGGAGATAAAAATATCTCCCTTACCCATGTTCATATGTCCCTGAGATGAAAAATACAAGGTTTTGTTGTCCGGGTGAATGAAAGGAGATTGCTCGTCTCCAGGAGTATTTATGCTGGCTCCTAAATTTACAGGTGAGCTCCAGGCGCCCCGGTTATCCCTTTCGGAATACCATATATCCAATCCTCCCCTGCCTCCGGGCCTGTCTGATGCAAAATACAGTACCTGGCCATCCGAGCTCAGGGATGGATGTTTATCCGAGTGTCTGGTGTTGACGGGTGAACCGATATTGACCGGATTAGTCCATCGGTTATCATGACTATAGGAGTAGTAAATATCACATTTTCCAAAACCGTCGATTCGGTCACAACCAGTAAAAATAAGCAATCTTCCATTGGCAGAAAGGGTTTGAGCCCCTTCGTTTTTATTGGTATTCAGAGGAGCTCCTGCGCTTTTTCTCTGACTCCAGGAACCGCAAGGAAGCTTTTCAGAATAGTAAAAGTCCTCCTGTACACTTGATTCCCCGGGTAAAACAGGGCCTGGTTTCGGCAGCATAACCGTAAAGACGATTCTGGATTCATCCAGGGATAATGAAGGCCAGTATTCATTAAGGTCGGAATTGATAGAATCCCCGAGATTGACTGGATCGAAAGGGACGGGTGATTGCAGCGCATTATGAGCGAATATAACTTTTTCAAGGAATAGATCGGCTTCTTCTCTGCTTATTTGGGAAAAGCTTTTAAAATCAAGAAATTTCTGAATATTCTTTTCTGCATCCTGATACATTCCATTTCCCCATTGTACACTTGCGAGAACCATAAAGCCCTCAGGATAGAATTCCGGGTCCAGGCTAAGAGCCTTTGAGAAATCCATTATTGCATTTTCTATTTTACCCATTTCTTTGAATATCTGGGCTCTCATCATATATGCCTCTACAAATTCATCATCAATCCTCAAGGCTTTTTCCAAACTTATAAGGGCCTCTTCATTCAACCTGTGATCAAAAGCAGTCAGGGCACCCTGAAAGAATTTTATTGCTCTTTTGGAGTCTGTGTGATACTGAGCACTGGCATCAAAGCAATGTGTCAGAACTAAAGCAAATAAACAAATAAAAAAGGCATTTCGCATAATTAGGTATAGGGTACTTTACAAGTTACTATTTTTTTGTTAAAATGAATCCTTATTTCTCAGAGGGATCGGCTAATAAGGCTAACTTAATAAACGATTACAGAGAATGCCTAAGTATATTAGGGGATTTACTTTTTACCTTTCTACTGCACATTCAGGTATAGTTTGTATAAACCCTGTCTGCGGCTACTTTTTTCGTGACTAATAAACAATGTACTACTGCCCGGATCAAAAACAATTCCTTCTGTTTGAAGTCCTCTTTTTCGTCCGAAACGGGTAACTGAAATAATTGAAAAGCTGTTTCCTGACTTTTGGTAATTTACAAGGAAAGGTCGGAAATTTCGGTATCCTGAAAGGACTAACAAGGACTTATCGGGAATAAAGTCTGCACCCGTAATCAGAATATCGGGATATAACTTTTGAAAAACCGAAACGGAATGATGGCCGGGTTTTGCCGGCATATGGTAAACCCATGAACTACGGTCTGTCCAGTTTTTGGTCAGTATCCAGACCGTATCCTGAAAGACAAACATAGATTCACAATCAAAAGGATTCCTGTATGTTTTGTGTTCGGGTGTCTTTTCCTGGAAATTAAAGCTTATAACCTGTGGGGAAAGGGTGTCCTTTCCTGAAATAATATCGGAAAGAGGTATTCGATAGATGCTAAGAGTGTCTCTTTGGCCTGAATTATTTCCAAAATCACCAACGTAAAGCCAGGAAGAATCTGCTGCTATATCTTCCCAGTCAACATTGACGGCAGATTTTAAGAAAATGGTTCTTGGATTTTCTGGTTCCCCTGCAGGAAAAATAAATAATTCAGGGCCTCCCCCGCTATCATTAAAAGAAATAAGGCTATCATTATAAAATTCGAGGCCCGAGGTTTCATTGAGCCGCAGATCCAGGTGTGCAAGCCTTTTCACTTTTCCAGGTTTGACCCGGCTTTCGGAAAAATATTTAGTTGAAGTACATGAGGTGAAAAAGGAAATCATAAACACCACAAAAACGATGCGGGCTTCCTTTCCTTTACTTTTCAAATCCATACAAAGTCATGAAACGGGGGAAAAAGTCGGTATTATCCATGATTCCGCTAAAATGTTCAGCTCCGGGACCCCAGGATAACACAGGTACCATGGCCGCGGAATGGTCGCCCGTTGAAAAATGGTATTCAAGTGCGTTATAATCATCCTCTGAGGCAGGCAGGGTTAATCCTCCTGTTTCATGATCGGAGGTTACCACCACTAAAGTTTCGCCATTACTTTTAGCAAAATCAAGAATTTTTGCAACGGTTTCATCCATATCCATGGTCTCTCCCAACACATAATCAATATTATTTGCGTGTCCGCCCCAGTCTATTTGGGAGGCTTCAACCATTAAAAAGAAACCTTTCTCATTTTTGCTTAAGATATCAATGGCTTTTGCGGTTGATTTGACAAGAATATCATTTCTTCCTTCGCTCGCAGGTGGCATATGCCCCTCAGCGATCAAACCTGCCAATTTGCCGGTATTAGCGGAATTAAGCTCATCGAGATTAGTAGCTACGGTATATCCTTTTTCACGGAGATCTGCGGTGAGATCCCTTCCATCTTCTCTGTTCTTGAAATTATCCAATCCTCCACCGATAAATACATCTATATCCACATCAAGAAAATCGGCTGCAATTGCTTCATACGAATTTCTACTTTCCTCATGGGCAATAAAAGAAGCCGGTGTGGCATGGGTAATGCTACTGGTTGACACTAATCCGGTTGTCAATCCGTGTTTTTCTGCAATTTCCAGAATGGTTTCAAACGGATTTCCGAGTGTATCCTGTCCTATAATCCCGTTTTTAGTTTTTTTACCGGTAGCGATGGCCGTCCCGGCGGCTGCAGAATCGGTAATTTTATGGGTTAGGGATCCTGTTTTACAAATACCTGAAAATTCCGCACTTTCCATTGCCAGGGGCTTTTCAGATTTGGAGATGGCTGCCTTTAGATGAGCGAAACCCATACCATCACCAATAACCAGGATAATGTTTTTGGGCTCTATGGATTTTTCCTCAGGTTTAAGAGCAGGACTGGAGCAGGAAACCAGTAGAAGCAGAATTATTGCTCCGGGAAGCATGGCAGGGTTGAATAGGTTTTTCATTTCTTTATAAAGTTAAAAGGTTTAGATTTCAGTTTTTTACCAGTGATTTATACAATTTTGTAAAAAGCCACCAAATCATTCTTAAAAATGCAATTAGGGCATATACTATCAAGGTTAACAGTAAAACAACATTTAATTGGGTAAATAGTTCTGAAAGCGGTCTTTGATATCTTAAAATTGCGTAAACATTCATAAAAAATGCCACAAGAAAAGAAATCAACAGAATGATAAGTTCTCTTTTTTTGCGGCTTGCAGTAATGGTAGTGTCTTTCATCAATCTATTACTTAAGTTTTATTTAAGATTTAAATACCGTAAATTTAACGTTCTCAAAGTGCCAATTCCTGAGGCCAGCCAACAACTCTGTTCTGATGGATAGCCTCAAACCCCATAACGGCTGCCACACTGGCATACAGACCCTGCCTGGTTAACTCCAGGTCGATAATATTGTCCCGTGCATAGGAGATAAAGGCTTCAATCAACATACGCGTACCATCGTCTTCCAGCACCTCATCAATAATGTATGTTCCTTTCCTGCTTGTGGCCTCATCGGGAACCCAACTGGCACCTCCAATCGGGATGGTATCGAAGAACTTATGCTCAAGGTGATTGATTAATTGCAGTATCCCGGGTGCGGGTGGTGGAAATTCATCCCACATTTTCCCTGCCTCCAGTTCCATTGTTCCCAGGGGACCCATTATCTGTTCCTCCAAACCATAATGTTTGTTGGATATCATGGAGTCATAGACCAGGTGAGTGTCTCCGGGATATTTGTAAACCAGATTAACATTGTCGAAAACTTCCCTCCCATCTTTCCAGTGATTGATACTCCCTGCTCCCCAGACTTCTATGGGAACCTCCTTAAGAATTTGATTCGCAACCTGTATCTGGTGCGAAGCCAGTTCGGTCATTAATCCCAGAGAATAATCATGGTATAATCGCCAGTTTATGAATCGTTCAAGTTCGGGTGAAGGGACATTCCTTCTCCAGTCATTATTTCTGTGCCAGTATGCCCTTATCTGTGTGATTTTCCCCAGTTTACCCTCCGATATCATCCTGTATGCCTGCTGATACTTCAAACTGAACATTCTTTGGTGGCCTAACATGAGGATTTTATTATTTCTTTGTTGTGCTTCAACCATGGCATTACATTCCTCTATGGTTCTCGCCATGCTTTTTTCACAAAAAACATGGATCCCCGCATCGAGGGCATCAATGGTCATTTTAGGATGTTCATGAAGCGGTGTTGCAATTACTACTGCATCCAGGTCTTCCTTTTCCAGCATTTCCAGGTAATCGTAATAGCCATTTGCATTAGGAAGAGTTTCTCTGGTACGTTGGAAATGTGGTTCGTAACTATCACAGAAACAACTAATATCAATATCCGGAATGTTTTTGAGATGAATCAGTAATAAGGAGCCCCTGGATCCCACGCCAATTATCCCAACCTTGATCGGCCTGAGTCCCTCCTGTGCCATGGCAGTTTTTAACCAGGGCATTCCTGACACCAGCATGGAAGAACCTGCTAAAAGGGAAAAGGTTTTTATAAAATCTCTACGGTTTGTTCTGTTAAAATCGCTCATTTTTGTTATTCATCAAAGGAATTATATTGTTCAATTTGAGGTTCCTCGTTATCGGAATAACGAATTTTCACCGCCTTGTAGTTTCCAAAATTAGCTAAAATATCTTGTATTTCCTCCCCGGGACATATAGATATGGCTGTTGATAATATTTCAGAGTCCATGCATCCTTCCCCTATAACTGCACAAGTGAAATATTCCGAAATAATTACTCCCGATTTGGGGTCAACAATATGTCCATCCGGGTATTTTTTGCGATTATTAGGAGAATTTCCTGATATTGAAATGGATTTGTCATTTGCCATGAAAGTATGAACGGTCCTATCCCCTTGAAATATATCAACAATACCGACCTTCCAGGAGTTTCCTGCAGGGTGTTTTCCCAGACATAATATAGAGCTTTCTCCAAAGCTAAGAAAGGCATTTTCAATCTCGTACCTTTTTAGGATTTCCCAGGTTCGGTCGAGAGCATAACCTTTTCCAAAGCTTCCCGAATCGATTAACATGCCGGGAGTAGTTATTCTTATCCCCTTCTCTGAATGGTCAAATTCCAGGTATTCCATTCCTTTCAATACAGGATATTTTTTCAAGTGGATTAATAAAGGATCGGGATTAAATGCACCGATTGTAAAGTCAAAGTATCCTTTCGTTTGCCTGTTTGCCTGAACCAATTTTGAAAAAAGGTCGGACCACTCTTTTTCCATTGGAGTGAATGACTTTCCGGCAGACATATTAATTCTGGAAAAGAGGGAATCCTCTTCATAAATACTTAAGGCATTTTCTATCCTTTTACACTCGTTTCGGATTTCAAGGTAAAGTACATCTGCCAGTTCATTGCCGGTTTCCGGAAAAACCATATCCATGCGTGTGCCCATGGAAGGAAAATTTCTGTAAGCCGTTTCTTTATAGTCTAAACCCATTGATTTTTCTATATTTGCGAACGAATAAAATTAAAAAAAATATCTAAATCCAGGATTATGAAAACCATAAAGACCGGATTGGCCTCATTCGGAATGTCAGGATACGTATTTCATGGCCCTCTTTTGAGGGTCAACCCGGGTTTTGAAATAACTGCGATTGTAGAGAGACATAAGAATAACAGCAGGGAATATTACGGAAGCTCAAAGCTATACCGGTCCTATGATGAACTGATAAGTGATACTGATATTGAGCTAATTGTTGTGAATACCCCCGATCACCTACATTTTGAATTTGCCAGAAAGGCAATTGAAAACGGGAAGCATGTTGTGGTTGAAAAACCCTTTACCTCCAGTTATGAGGAGGCAGAAGAGCTCATTGATCTTGCCGACAAAAAAGGACGGGTACTAACCGTATTTCAAAATCGAAGGTGGGATGGAGATTTCCTCACGGTTAAAAAGGTTAAGGAAGAGGGTATGCTTGGAAGGCTGGTTGAATTTGAATCACATTTTGACCGGTTCCGTAATTTTATCCAACCGAATACCTGGAAAGAAGAGGAAGGAGCCGGAACCCTCTATAATCTTGGATCTCACATGATAGATCAGGCCTGTCAGTTATTTGGATCTCCATCGGGAGTGCATGCGGATTTACGGTTGAACAGAGATGAATCCAGGGTTGATGATAATTATGATCTAAGATTGCGGTATGAAGGAATTAAAGTTACTCTAAAAGGAAGTTACCTGGTAAAAGAGCCCGGTCCACGATACCTATTGCACGGAACCCAAGGTTCTTTTCTCAAATGGGGAATTGATCCACAGGAGGAAAGACTGAAACAAGGAATTCTTCCTGACGCACCCGGTTTTGGTGATGAATTGGAAGAAAACTGGGGACTCCTTAACACCCAACTGAAGGGTTTGGATTTCCGGGGAAAGATCAGAACCGAACCCGGAAATTATCCTGCCTTTTACAACAACCTCTACCATTGTATCCGGTTCGGGGAGCCCCTTGAAGTTGACCCCCATGAACCGGCAATGGTTATTCGTATTATTGAAGCAGCCTTTAGATCGGATCGCGAAAAAAGAGAGATACTCCTTTAAGCCTTATTTATTACTGCAATCCAGTGGCCAGAGCCCGGGCTTTTAATTCTGGTATTCTCTGTGGGAGTTATATCTCCTTCCTGTGATTCATTAGTCAAAACATCATACCAGACTAATTCAGCCTTTTTCATAGAACTGAGATCAATGGCAATTTCACCTCCTTCCGGAAAGTAGATCGTATAGTACTTTCCGGTAAGGGCCCTGCAATAAGCCTCTCCGGGATTCCTTTCCATCAGAAGTTCATTTGCGGGGTTCATGTTAAAGTGATCTGTACTGTTGGTTACTTCTCTCATGGTTTTAATTACCGCTTGCACAATTTCATTCAGACCCTGGCCTGAGGTTGGTCGGTGAAAACGTGCAGAAGCACACCCCATAAGCACATTTTGAATAAAGTTTTCAATAGCATCCCTCGTAGTTTTATGCCTTCCGCCATCATTCCCATATATTTTAACGTTGTTAGCCGGTCTTACAGCCCCGATCGCCTTTAGTCTCTCAAGCTGCTTTAAGCCATTTTCCCAATGCTCATCGGAAGATTTATGATTGTTCTGGGAAATATCCACAAAAGTGAAAATATCAGGGTTATCAAATGTTTCAGCATGGAAAGGATGGCTCAGGTCATGAGGGTTCCACATCTCGGTAGTGTGTACCTTTTTCCCTCTCAGAGAAGCTTGCTTTTGTATATAACATGCCCAATATTTGCCCCATTCGGAGGTTACGGCAGTTTCATTATCCATACAATAAAGGATATGATCGAAACTGAGGCTATAGGATAATAATTTGTCTACGTAGT
>CAZNFR010000121.1:0-8055 GCA_964572225.1 uncultured Bacteroidaceae bacterium | reverse complement strand
GGTTTAGAGGTTTAGAGGTTTAGGGGTTTAGAGGTTTAGAGGTTTAGAGGTTTAGAGGTTTAGAATCCCCAAATCCCCATTCTTCCCGTTAATTTCTTCCTAAATCCCCCATTTCCCATGGTAATTCCCCTGCTACTTCCTATTTTTGTTCCCGATGAAGTGGCTCCGGAAAATAACGGCACTGGTGATGATCCCGTTCATCCTTCTTTCCCTGAGCGGGAGCAGCATTCATTTGCATTACTGCGGACATGAGGGCCGGTTGTATGCCGATGTGCATATGGCTTCGCTCCGGCTTAGCGGTGAGCATGATTGTGCCGGAAATTCGCACGATGAGGGTTATGCAGATCACTCGTCCCACGCTTCCGCCGCATCCTGCTGCGACCCTTCAGCCGTTAATTCCTGCGAAGAGGAGACTGCTGCACACGACGATTGCTGTGTGGACCTGGAACAGCCGGTGGTGACCGACGACAATTACAAGAGCAGTCAGTTCAATCTTAATTTTCAAATCACCGGGATCGACCTTCTCGAGGATCATTCCTATTTCCATGTTGGTTACCCGGGCATGAATTCGCCTTACATTTTCAACGATCAAAATATTCCGGATTCGCCCGACCTTTCCCGGCTCGGGATCCTTCTCCTATAGTCTATCTTTTCTGACCTTACTGCAGACTTTCGGGCATTGCCACGGTAGCCCGTAATCCAATTTTTCACTAAACAACAGAAAAGATGAGACAACCAGCAATAATAATCGCATTTTTATTTACCCTAATTTCACTCAACGCCCAGCAGAAACAAGGCAGACAGGGTGAAAGTCACCACATCGAAGGAAGAGTGATGGAAAAAGACGCTGAGGGAAAGGAGTTACCCGTCCCTTACGCCAACGTTTACTGGGCCAACACCCAGGAAGGAGTGATCTCCGATTCCCTGGGTCGTTTTGCCCTTCACAAACCCCAGGTAGATGAAGAGCTTATGCTCGTGGTGAGCTATGTGGGGTATAAGGCCGATACCTTTAAGATTGATCACGACCAGGAAGAGCTGGAGGTGCTTCTTCAGAGGTCGCAGGAACTGGAAGAGGTGACCGTTGTGAAAAATCAGGCTACCCAGGTACAGTCCAAAATCGATCTTATGCCCACCCAGGTCATTACCGAGGCGGGACTCCAGAAGCTGGCCTGCTGTAATATCGGCGAATCCTTCGAAAGCAACGCCACCATCGATGCCGGATTCAGCGACGCGGTGTCGGGCGCCAAAAAGATACAGATGCTCGGGCTCGACGGGAAATACAGTCAGTTCCTCTTCGAGAATATCCCCTTTATGCGCGGACTCGAGGCGGGGTACGGACTGAGTCATATTCCCGGACCCTATATGCAGTCCATACAGATATCCAAAGGTACCTCCTCGGTGCTGAACGGGTATGAATCGACAACCGGACAGATCAACGTCGAATACAAGAAACCCCACGATACCGACCCCCTGTTCGTGAACCTCTTTGCCAATACCGAAGGGCGCTATGAGTCGAACGTGACATCAGGCTGGGAGATCAACGACCGGTGGTCGGGCATGATCTTCTTTCACGGATCGGCCAATACCGGCGAGCTGGACCATAACGACGACGGATTTTACGACAAGCCCGTCACCCGGCAGCTCAATTTCATGAACCGCTGGGAATACCATAACGATGAGCTCGGCCATCTGCAGTTCGGCTTTGAAGTGCTCGACGAGAACCGGATCGGCGGAGAGACCTCCTTCAAAGGCAGGGATGAGAGTCCGGATGATATCTACGGCATCGATATCGGCATTCGTAAGTTCAGGGCTTTCAGCAAGCTGGGATATGTTTACCCGGGAAAGCCCTACCAGAGCCTGGGATGGATCACCTCCTACACCCATTTCGATCAGGAGTCGCAATTCGGAAACCGCGATTACGACGGGAAGCTTAACTCCTTCTATACCAACCTGATCTTCCAGACCATCATCGGTACAACCGATCATAAGATCAGCAGCGGACTCAGTCTGCAGTACGATGACTACTCGGAGCTTTTCCTCGGGGAAAACCACGACCGTCAGGAGATCGTACCCGGCGTTTTCACACAATACACCTGGTCCATCCCCGAGAAAATGGTATTTATGACCGGACTCCGCTACGATTACAATTCCCTTTACGGGAGCCTGGTAACGCCCCGGCTGCATTTGAAATACAACATAAATGAGAATTACCAGCTGAGGTCCACCCTCGGAAAGGCTTACCGCTCGGCCAATATCTTTACCGAGAACCTGAGCCTCCTGGCCAGCTCCCGGCAGTTCATCATCGAGGATGACCCGGATATCGAGAGTGCCTGGAACACCGGGGTCAGCTTCAGCCGGCATTTCTACCTTCCCGATCAGAGGGAGGCCAGCCTTACCATCGACTACTACCGTACCCAGTTTCAGAATCAGGTGGTGGTAGACCGCGACCACTCGGTGAGTGAAGTGAATATCTACAATCTCCAGGGCCGGTCCTACTCCAATTCATTCCAGATAGATTTCACCGGTGAACTGCTGAAGGGTCTGGATATGACGCTGGCTTACCGTCTGAACGATGTGAGGGTGGATTACATGGACGGTATGCGTGAACTTCCCTTTGTTTACAGGCATAAGGGATTGTTCACCACAACCTATTCGACCCGGTTCGACAAATGGTCTGCCGACCTCACCGTGCAATACAACGGTTCGGCCCGCATCCCCGATACCCGGGGATTCCCCGAAGAGTTCCGGCGCGATGAGCGCTCCCCCGGCTTTTTCATCGTCCATACCCAGCTCACCCGTAGATTTAAGCATTTCGAGCTCTACGCCGGTGTGGAAAACCTGACCGGCTTCAGACAGGACGATGCCATCGTGGATGCGCAGAATCCTTTCGGCGATAATTTCGACGCTACTCTGGTTTGGGGTCCGCTTACTGGGAGGATGGCTTATGGGGGATTGAGGGTGTATTTGAGGTAGGTGGATTAGGGATTTGGGGATCTGGGGATGGGAAGAATGGGGATCTGGAGATTTGGGGATGGGAAGAATGGGGATCTGGAGATGCAGGGATCTGGGGATTCAGGGATTGACCCCTAAACCCCTAAACCCCTAAACTACTAAACTACTAAACTACTAAACTACTAAACTACTAAACTCTTCTCAACTTCTAAACCATAAAAAAAATGAAACCAAAAGCAATTTTAACAACAACCATTCTGCTGATCTTCACATTTGGTGTGAAAGCTCAACAGAAGATGGATACCATCGTGATCAAGACCTCTGCTCAGTGTGGCATGTGTGAAGACAGGATAGAGAAAGCCCTGGCTTATGAGCCGGGAGTGAAGGAGTTTGATCTCAATTTGGAGGATAAAAAGGCTACCGTGGTCTTCAAGACCAAAAGGACCTCGGCCGATAAGCTCAGAAAAGCCATCTCCGATGTGGGATATGACGCAGATGATGTGTCGGCTGATCCCGAAACCTATAAAGATCTGCCCGCCTGCTGCAAGAAACCGGACGATCCGGATTATGAAGAGATGGAAGGGTAGTGTAACAGAAACTTCCACAATGGAAGAATCCGGATCTTTGCCCCGTTATCTTCTATGATTTCCTCTTCCTCCAGGGTTATGATAAAGCCGGAACCGAGCTGGTATTTTTCCATACAATCCATAAGTCCTCTGATCTCCCGCTGGCGTGTAGCAAGATTGGAAAGAGTATAACTTACCTGGATAGCATGGGTGATATCCCTGCCCCTTCGGATCAGAAAATCACATTCTGTCAGATCCTGGTGGTAGTATATATCCAGGCCCCTTCTTTTCAGCTCAAGAAAAACAACCGTTTCCATTAGCCGGCCTTTTTCCCTGCTGAAGGAAAATGCATTGGCTCCAACGAGACCGGTATCTATTCCATATATTTTCCGGTCATTCATCAATTGCTTTTTTATTGCAGGATTATATTTCCGTAAAGGAAGGAACAGCCATGCCTCCATCATGGAGTCAACATATCCCTTTACCTTGGTAGTACTGGAAAAATCAAGTATTTTTTTGAGATTATTATAAGACATTTTCCGGGCTGTGTTGGAAAGCAAATAAAGTGCCAGCTCCCTGAAATCAGTCGTATCCCTTATTTTTAACCGGACAAGTAAATCCTTGATCAGTATGTCCCGGTACAATTGCACCAGATCACCAGAATCCTTACTTTCAATAACCTCAGGGAACCCACCTAATTTGATGTAATCGTTCAAGTGTGAAGATAATCCGGCACGCTCTTGAGTATTATAATCCTCCTTAACCGGGAAATTTCTGTAGTCGAGATATTCCCGGAAACTAAAAGGAAAAAGCTCAATAATTCTGTTTCTTCCCGTCAGACTGCTCGCGATTTCAGAACTTAACAGTTTTGCATTGGAACCTGTGATGAAAAGCTTTTTACCCATGGTAAACAGCCGGTTGGCAAACTTCTCCCAGCCATCAATGATCTGGATCTCATCAATAAAGTAGGTATTAACTTCTGGATCCCTTTCATAAAATATCTCCAACAACAAATTGAAATCGGAAGCCCTAAAATCCAGTAAACGCTCATCTTCAAAATTGATATAATGATATCCCGGAAGCATATCCGCTATCTGCCGAAGTAGGGTAGATTTGCCACATCGCCGTATCCCGGAGATTACCGTGATCTTTTTTGTTTGAATGGCTGAATCCGGGATCTCCCTTTTCACGATCCGGAAATCACGATCAAAAATCTGCCGCTGTTCCAGTATCACTTCCCTTAATTGAATCTTATTCATTTTAAATGTATACTAATTGATATTTATATACATTACAAATGTATGAATCATATTATTCGTATACAATAGTAATTTATGTTTTAAAGATATGATACCCAGGCAGGAGTGACAGGGTAAAAGTATTCGAATTCTGTAAACTCTTGTTTATATGATAGATATAGATGACTCAAATCTTTTTTAACAGTTTCTTTTACAGGTTCAGGACCCTTTCAAAATTGAAACATTGAGAAAAACCCTATAGGTCTTAATTGTTTTAAAAACCCTGGAATTCAGACGATGTACCGGCCAACCCCGAAGCCTGTGATGACTTGCCCGCCTGCTGCAAGAAACCGGACGATCCGGAATATGAAGAGATGTAGGAAATTAGTTTATACATTTGAAAAGTATACTTTGGAAGGGGTTTATACATTACTAAACTAGTATCGGGCTAAACAAAAAGTTGATAAGTACAAGAAAAACACATCCAATAACCAACATCGCAAAACGCAGGTTTTATGAGATGTGAAATTTTTCACTTTTACTTAATATTGTACTTGTGGGATTTTCATTTCAAATCGAAAAAATTACACCGAGTCGAAATTGCCATATAAACAGGCACTTATAGGGATTCATGTAATTTTAACCGGACACTACTGACATTACTAAGGTAAAATGAATCATTACTGTCTCATTAAAATCTAAATGTGTCCTCTGAAATATTTGAAATTTAGTTAGTTGCAGGTGTTTTACGATTAATCGGATTTCAATCTGCATTTTCGCTATTCCTAAAGAGATTAGCAAATGCAAAGGGATAAATAAATACGTTTTTGCTCAATGGGTATCCTTCATGGATAGGAATAGATATAACTACATTGTTCGCAAGTATAGCGGAGCCAAATTGTTTAATTTTTAATAACGTCCCATTTTTAATGGGACACTTGTGAAAATGAATACAGACTCATATACCTCTGAAAAGTATAAACATCCGGAATTTATCTAATCCAATAGAGTAAACCTTTTCCCATTCACTTATTCCGCTGCAAGAAATTCCATGAAGGTCTCCCGGCTAAGATAGGTGGGTTCGTAGGTAATTCCCCGTTTAACAGCATGGCGGTGAAAAGCATTCAGGTGATTGATGGAGCCTTTCATCAGAAGGGTATAGACGGCTTTGGAATCGACTGTGGTCAGTTCATGTTCTATGGCATGTTGCAGATCATAAATATCTTTCTCTTCTATGGTGAGTCCCACCACGATGGCCGAATCGAGCGATACAGAACCCCTGGCGATCAGTCGGTCGTAAAGTTTCTGCAGTTCCTGATTTTTAAACTCGCCGGGGATATGTCCTTCCCCCGGATCCTCAATATTAAAACGCTTGAGCAATGCCTCAACCTTCCCGTTATGCACATCTTCCGATCGACTGATATTTTCGAATATCGGCAGATCGTACATCCCCGCAAAATAGGAATACACATCGCCGGCCAGCAACTCCTCCTCCCGGAGAAACTGCAGACTCGCTTTTTCTTTTTCGTCGGGCACCTGTATGCCCGGATCCCGGTCTTTGTCACACTGCGCAAAACTGCCGGTCACAGACAGGACCGCTATTATTCCTGCAAATAGATATTTCATGGTGTTGGTCTTTTATAGTAAACCAGAAAATGGGGGAAAAGTTGGAAGAATGGGGATTTGGGGATTCAGGGATCTGGGGATGGGAAGAATGGGGATCTGGAGATTTGGGGATCTGGGGATGGGAAGAATGGGGATCCAGGGATCCAGGGATCTGGGGATGGGAAGAATGGGGATCTGGGGATTTGGGGATCTGGGGATGGGAAGAATGTGGATCTGGAGATCTGGGGATCTGGGGATTGATGACTGGTCATTAAGGGGAATGACACACTTTTCTGAACACTCCCTATTGAGGAAATGAATCCCTGAAACCCCTAAACCCCTAAACCCCTAAACCCCTAAATTTTTTTTCCCTACCTTTATATTCCCTCGTAACCTCCTGAATTAATAACCAAAATCTGCGGCTATCTGCCGTCCTTATTATGCGAACAAAAAATTTATCCGTTTGCCTGCTGCTGCTGTCATTCGGCTTACACGCATTGCAGGCTCAGCAACCTCCGGAAAATCCCAAAAACCTGAAATCTGTCTTCGATATTTCCGGGAAAAGACAGTCCAACCGCTTAAAATCCTCTTCCTCCGCATCCCCCATGCAGCGACAGGGCAATCAACAGGTTGAGTACTCCCTTATGTCCAACGCCTATTTCACCCTGGGAACCTACATGGGATACCCCGAAACTTCCATCGACGATCATTGCGGGATCAGCTACGGACATCCCTACGCCATGACCTCCTTTACCTACCCCGTTATCAACGGTACGCCGGTCATCCCCTACGGATTATCCGGCAATTCCGAAGATACCGTAAGTGCCAGGGGCGATACCCTGGAGGTTCGCCTACGCTTCAGCGAATCCCTCGAAGCCCGGACCCGGATCTACCCTGTCAAAGACACCATAATCCTTGAGTATACCCTCACCAACACCGGAAGCAGTCCCCTCAGCGCCGGTATGGGGATGATGTACGATGTGGCCCTGGGCAAATGGGGCGACGGATATTTTCTGACCGGAAGCGATCCCCTTACCACTCCCGCCATCCTTACCCCCGACCAGCTTGCAAACCTGATTTTTCACGAGCGCCCCGAAACCCCCAAAGGCATGGCCGTTCAGCTTAGCTTTCCCCGGGAGAGCCCCTCCCTGGCCCGACTCGGGAACTGGTTCGCTCTCTACCGCGGGGAAAACGACAACACCCCGATCTTCGACCTGGCCCTCCATAGCCGGTGGGATGAACAGGAGCTTGCTCCCGGCGAATCGCGGATCATAAGCGTGGCCTTCGATCCCCTCCCCCCCGACTACCAGGGCCAGCCCTTCATGCGCTGGGATATGCCCTCCTTCCTCTCTCTCGAAAATCAACGGCAGTTTCCCGCAAAAATCAACACCCGCGTGGAAGTCTCCGGGGCCCCTTCAGCCGTAAATCTTAGCCTGAAAGTGAAGAAAGGCAACTACAATCCGGAATCCCTCTCCGATTCGTCCTTTCAATCCACACCCGGATCCACCAAAATATACAGCGGAGTCGATGTGAGCTTCCCGGAAATCTACGACTCCCTGGTCTGCCCCATCGAACTGCAGCTGATGAACGGCGACCAGATCGCCGATAAGCTGGTTCGGAATATCTTCATCCCCGAGGCCCCGTATTCTGACGACGGACTCCAGGTCACCATCGATACCAGCTTCGTCAAATCC
>CAZNFR010000120.1:2230-8184 GCA_964572225.1 uncultured Bacteroidaceae bacterium | reverse complement strand
CGCAGACTGGGGGTGAGCCTTTTTGCCTCGGCCGGAATTGCCGGGATTATCCTGGGTCTGGCCGCCCAGCAGGTGATAGGGTCGGTACTGGCCGGATTCCAGATCGCCATCACCCAGCCTATCCGTATCGACGATGTGGTAATCGTGGAAAATGAGTGGGGGTGGATCGAAGAAATTACCCTTACCTACGTGGTGGTCAGGATATGGGATAAACGGAGACTGGTTCTTCCGACAACCTATTTTATCCAGAAGCCCTTTCAGAACTGGACCCGCACAAGTTCGGAGATCCTGGGAACTGTGTTTATCTATGCCGACTATGGTATCCCGGTCGATGCCCTGAGAAAAGAACTGGAAAGGATCCTTAAAAAAACTGATCTCTGGGACGGGAAGGTGAACAACATGCAGGTGACCAACGCCAGCGAGAGAACCATGGAGATCAGGGCCCTGGTAAGTGCGGTAAATTCCTCCACGGCATGGGATCTGAGGGTGTATGTGCGTGAGAAACTCATCGAATTTATGCAGAAAGAATATCCCCAATTCCTTCCCCGAACCCGTGTGCTGCTTAAAAATTCAGACGGAGAGGAGGCTGAAGGGGCGAAGGACTGATTTTCCCGATAAATTGAGACACATTTACATGATTTCCGAAATGTGAATCCGTAATTTGGCCGGAAATTAAATTGAGGAAATTATGGCATTTCAGGTAAGGTACCCCTCCCATCCGGAAGATTTCAGACATTATACTACCGAAAGGATTCGAAAGGAATATCACGTTGGGAATCTGATGAAGAACGATGAGATCAGCATGGTCTATTCCCATTTCGACCGGATGATCATTGGCGGGGGTGTTCCCGTGAAAGAAAAACTGAAGCTGGAAGCAGCAAAATATCAGATGACCGAAAATTTTCTTGACCGGAGGGAGCTGGGGATCATTAATACCGGGGGCAAGGGTAAGGTGGAAACAGAGGAGGGGTCGTGGGACCTGGAAAACCGGGATGCACTGTACATCGGACTCGGAGTGAAAAGTATTGTTCTGAGCTCAGAGGACCCGGCACAACCTGCTCATTTTTATTTTAATTCCGCCCTGGCACACAAAAAGTATCCCACCCGGAAGGTGACGGCACAGGTAGCAAATCCGGTTTACCTGGGTACTCCGGAAAACTCCAACGAACGCGTTCTATATCAGTACATTGTTCCCGGACTTGCAGATACCTGTCAGCTGATGATGGGGATCACGACCGTGAAAAAAGGAAGTTCATGGAACACGATGCCCTGTCATAGGCATGAGCTGAGAATGGAAGCCTATTTTTATTTTGAGATTCCAGACGGACAGGCGGTATGTCATCTTATGGGTGAACCTGGTGAAACCCGGCCGGTCTGGCTCAAAAACAACGAAGCGGTAATTTCTCCTTCCTGGTCCATTCATACGGCATCCGGGACTTCTACCTACAGTTTTATCTGGGGGATGGCCGGATCTGACAGCGAAATGGATGCCGTGAAAATCGATGATCTGAAATAATCATGGAAAAGAAAAGCAATCTGCCCTATGTGAATGTTCCGGAGACCATTCATCAGCCTCCTCCGGCAAAGGAAGTGGAAAAGGTGTTAAGGGCCTTAACCGAAAATATCCTTTCCGAAGCGGATTTCGGTTTTCTGACCGGTTCCGGAGCCGTCATAGAGGATCCCCTGTATCATGATCCGGAGGATATTTACCTGTCAAGTCCGCATACCGACTATAAATACTGGAATGGGGTTATTATCCTCGGATTGCTCCGTGTCGCGGAAGTCCTGAATGAAAAAGAGGCCCTTTCATTTACTAAAAAATTCTTTGAATGGGGATTTGAGAACCTTCCTGTTTTCAGGAAACTCTTTGACGCCCGGATTCCGGCAGCCCCCTGGCATCAGTACTTCCGGATGGACCGCCTGGATGATTGCGGGGCTTTGGGAGCGGCTCTGATTGAGGTGTATTCTGTCGAAGGTAATGAGGATTTTTTGCCCCGGATACAGCAGACGGCCGGGTATATAATGAAAAGGCAGGACCGGTTGGAAGATGGAACCTTCGTAAGGAGGCGCTTTGACAAGACCACCCTGTGGGCCGATGATCTTTTTATGAGTGTGCCTTTCCTGGCTCAAATGTATAAACTAACCGGCGAGGAGACATACCTCGACGAGGGGATCAGGCAGGTCAGGAATTTTCATGACCGGTTGTTTTCGAAGGAAAAGCAGTTGTACCATCACTGTTTTTATGTTGAGGCCGGTCATCATGGAGTGGCACACTGGGGAAGGGCTAACGGATGGGTGGCCATGGCTAAATGTATGTTGTTGAATGCCATGCCGGAAGGGCATCCTGACAGGGATGAGGTCATTTCCATTCTGCTTAGGCAGATCCTGGGATTCAGCCGATATCAGACCGAAAATGGGATGTGGAGGCAATTGCTGGATAAGGAAGATGCATGGCTGGAAAGTTCCTGTACGGCGATGTTTACCTATGCAGTTGCCCGGGCGGTAAACGAGGGATGGATCGATAACCTATACAGCTCGGTAGCGGTTCGGGGCTGGGAAGGTCTGGTTCTGAATATCAGTAAGAATGGGGAACTGGATAATGTCAGCACCGGATTTAATATAAAGCAGGATCTGGTTTTTTACTATAAGATTCCGGTGGAGCCAGGGGGAGCGCACGGTTTGGGTGCAGCCTTGCTGGCGGCAACAGAAATTTACCGCTTAAAAGAGTATCGTGATTGTATTTGGTGTTAACTGAGAACTACAGAATATGTTTGGATTATCCCCACTTGACCTGATTGTTATCGCTGTTTATTTCGTTATCCTGGTTTTTATCGGATTCTGGTCCATGCGGAGGGTGAAAAATCAGGAGGATTATTTTCTGGGGGGACGGAAGTTCGGTAAGCTTATTCAGGTTTTTGCAGCTTTCGGACAGGCAACCTCGGCCGATACGGGTCCGTCGGTAGCCACCACCACCATGAATAACGGTGCCTCGGGGATCTGGAGTGCCCTGATGATGCTGTTTTCCACCCCTTCGTATTGGTTTACCGGGGTTTGGTACCGCAGATTAAGACTGCTTTCCATGGGGGATTTTTTCACTGAGCGTTTCAATTCCCGGTTTCTCGGAGGGTCCTATGCCATTCTGGCCAGCATCTCCCTTACCTTTTTGCTTACCGTCGGATTTATCGGAATGAGCAAGACGGTCCTGGTTATGACCCCAAAGGAGGTGTCGGAATATACGGTTAAAGAAAAGGCCGAGTATGATCAGGCAAAGAAACTGGAACAACTCGAAGCGGCAGATTACGCAAGCCTGAGTAGTGATGAAAAAAAGGAACTGGAAAGTCTGAGACAGCTGAGGCCCGATGCCAATTTCTCACATTTCAATAAGGCTGTTCTGATACTGATCATTGTGGTGATCGTGACCATCTATTCGGTGGCGGGCGGACTGGAGGCTGCGTTTATCAGCGATATGATGCAGGGGGTGTTTATCATTATACTTTCCATTATGCTTCTGCCCTTTGCATTTACGGAGATTAACCTGAGGTTTGGAGGGGAAGGAATGATGGATGCCCTGCGTACGGTACATAATCAGTTGCCTGAATCCTTCTTTGAAATATTCGGATCGCCAAATTCCATTGATTTTACCTGGTATTATATTATTGCGATCGGGGTGATGGCTACCATCAATGTGGCAGTTGGAGCCAATCAGCTGGTGGCCACCGGATCGGCAAAGAGCGAATACAATGCCCGGTTCGGACTTACCTACGGGACATATCTCAAGAGGATCACTACTGTACTTTGGGGAGTTACAGCCCTGGCGGCAGTCTTACTATTTGGAAAAGAAGTGAGCGATCCTGATCATTTATGGGGATACGCTTCCCGTGAACTGCTGGGGAAACTGAATGCCGGATTGATCGGACTGATGATTGCGGCATTAATGGCCGCACTAATGTCGACCGCCGACATGATGATGATCACGGCATCGGGACTGCTTACCACTTCCCTTTACCGGCCCCTGGTTGGCAACAGATCGGAGAAGCATTATGTAACCGTAGGAAGATTGCTCGGCGCCGGGGTGGTTATCGGGGCAGCTCTGATTACCATGGTGAACGACAGCCTGTTCGGTCAGTTGAAGATTATGTGGGAATTCGGGATGATTTATGCAGCCGGATTCTGGATGGGGATACTCTGGAGGCGAACAAACCGGTATTCGGTATGGACTTCCATCGTTGCCTCTCTTGTCCTCTTCTTTGTTCTTCCGGGAATTTTGCCAACGGTCTTTTCGGGATTGCGATACAGCGAAAATCTGACACAGCTTACAGAAACCCGCGTAATAAGCAGGAATTATACCGCCACTACGGCCGATGTGGAAGACCGGGCACTGGAAATTTTAAACTGGGAGGCTGACGAAACAGCCAATCCGGACTCAAAACCCCCGGTGCTGACGGAAGGGGAATCCTTTGAAAAACAATACAAACTTCCGCAGAAAGGGATTTTCTGGACCAAGGGAGTGATTCTGGACGAAAAAGGGAAACCCCGGGGATCGGGCTTTCTCAGCCTTGAATTGGTCCTGTATTCTTCATTGGGATTCGACTTAAGCAAAAACAGCTATGCGCTCAATGAAACGATCAGGGTTTTAACCCGAACGATATTTCCCTTTCTGGTGATTGTCCTTATCAGCCTTCTAACCAGTCACCCCCGCGACGAGCAGAGAGTACTTGACCGCTTCTATGTCAAAATGAAAACCCCGGTGAAAGAAGACCGGGATGAGGATGCAAAAGAAATGGAAGAATCCTATGCCAATCCGCATCGCTTTGATCATCTCCTTTTGTTTCCCCGGACGCAGTGGCAGTTTACCCGGTGGGACCGTACCGACAGCCTGGGGTTTATGTTCAGTGTATTAATGGTTTTCGGTATTTTACTCTTCCTTTACATTGCAGTAAATCTTGGAGGAAAAATCGACTTCTGATTGTTCATTTCTGAACTACCTTGTTCAAAACCGGACAGTTTTGGAAACTGTTATCCGGATTGATTCCTGTTAAAAAATAATTAAATATCAGGTTGTCAGAACAATATATATATGAGGCATAATGTTTGTATTAAAAGTCTCCTATACTTAATTGTGTCATGATAAACCTAAAAGGAATTCACAAATCCTATATCACGGGGAACAACAGTTTGCATGTATTGAAAGGAATTGACCTTCATATAGAAAGGGGCGAACTGTTATCCATTATGGGCTCCTCAGGATCCGGGAAATCAACGCTTCTGAACATATTGGGAATACTGGACGGATACGACGAAGGGGAATACCTGCTGGATGGAAATCTGATCCGTGATCTTAATGAAACAAAAGCCGCCTGGTATAGAAACCAGATGATCGGCTTCGTTTTTCAATCCTTCAACCTGATATCTTTCAAGAATGCCATGGAGAACGTGGCACTACCTTTGTATTACCAGCGGATAACCCGAAAGAAAAGAAACAGCATTGCACTGGAATATCTGGAAAAAATGGGGCTTAAGGAATGGGCCCACCATCTTCCCAGCGAACTCTCCGGGGGACAAAAGCAAAGGGTGGCCATTGCCCGCTCCATGATCACAAAACCTAAGGTGATCCTGGCCGATGAGCCTACCGGTGCACTGGATAGTAAGACCTCCTTTGAAGTGATGAATCTATTCAGGGAGATTAACGAGGAAGGGATTACGGTAATTATCGTTACCCACGAGCGTGATATTGCCCAGCGAACCAAAAGGATCATTCATCTGCGCGATGGAATTATTGAGAAGATCACTGAGAATGAACCCATAACACTGGACTCCAATGTTTGATCTGGATAAGTGGCAGGAAATATTCAGTACCATCCGTAAGAATAAGATGCGGACGTTTCTCACGGGATTTAGTGTTGCGTGGGGGATTTTCATGCTCATTATTCTTCTGGGTTCGGGTTACGGACTCG
>CAZNFR010000120.1:0-2220 GCA_964572225.1 uncultured Bacteroidaceae bacterium | reverse complement strand
GAGAACGGGGTGAGGGAACAGTTTAAGGGGGGATCGGTAAACGGCATCTGGATCACCAACGGAATGACCAGTAAGCCGCATAAAGGATTGCAGCCCGGGCGTGAGGTGAAATTCACCAATGAAGATTATCATCTGATTAAGAATTCGGTAGACAATATTGACCTGATTTCTTCCCGGTTCTGGATGTGGCAGGAAAACACCTTCAATTACAAGAACAATTTCGGGAACTTCACAATCAGTCCGGTACACCCCGATTATGAGGGAATCAAAGAAGTCACCATGATCGAAGGAAGGTTTATCAATGAATTCGATCTTGAGAAGTCCCGTAAGGTTGTGGCTATTGGTGAGATTGTAAAATCGCAGCTTTTCACCTATCCCGATACGGTAGCATTGGGGGAATACATAAAAATTAACGGGGTTCCTTTTAAGGTAGTCGGGGTTTTTCACGATGAAGGGGGAGAGGATGAGCAGAGAAGGGCTTATATTCCGGTTTATACTGCACAGAAAGTGTTTACGGGGAATAATCAGATTAATCAGGTGTCTTTCACAACTTCCGTAAGTGTGGATGAGAGTAACCAGATGCTTGAAACCATCCGGAAGCAGCTTGCTGCCTTTCATTCTTTTGATCCTGAGGATACGCGTGCCATCAATGTCTGGAACAAAGCGGAAGAGTTTGAGCGGACCATGAAATTGTTTTATTCCATCCGGCTCTTTATCTGGATCATTGGTATCGGGACCATTATCGCCGGGGTGGTGGGTGTCAGCAACATTATGCTCATTGTGGTTAAGGAAAGGACCAAAGAAATTGGAATACGGAAGGCCATAGGCGCTTCCCCCTGGTCCATCATCTCCCTCATCCTTCAGGAATCGGTTCTGATCACTGCTTTTGCGGGATATCTTGGACTTGTAGCCGGGGTTTTTCTCCTGGAGCTGGTATCCAATGTGATGCCCCCGAACGAATTCTTTTTGAACCCTTCTGCAGATATAAGAATTGCCATTGGTGCCACGGTGCTTTTGGTTATTTCCGGGGCCCTTGCCGGATTGGTGCCTTCCATGAAGGCAGCCCGGATAAAACCGATTATAGCCTTAAGAGACGAATAGTATGATGATGTTTTTTAAAATATTAATTGATCCGGATAAGTGGCAGGAGATCTTTCATGCCCTAAGGCAGAATAAATGGAGAACTTTCCTTACCGCATTTGGAGTATTCTGGGGGATCTTCATGCTTTTGGTGATGCTTGGATCGGGACAGGGACTGGAGAACGGGGTAACCCAGGGTTTTGGGGATTTCGCTACCAACTCCGTGTTTATCTGGCCACAGCGCACTTCCATGCCTTACAAGGGATTTGACCGGGGAAGGTTTTTCAGCTTTCGCGACGGGGATGTAGAAGCCATACATCAACAGATCCCGGAAATCCAGTATCTGGCACCCAGACTTCAGGGAGGAGGGTTCCGCTCGGGCGACAATGTGGTGCGAAATGAACGAACGGGTGCGTACAGCGTCTACGGGGACTACCCTGAGTTTTTTATGATCGATCCGGTGAATATAGAAGAAGGGCGCTTCATAAATGAGCTTGACCTTCAGCATAAACGAAAAGTGGCCGTGATCGGACAAAGGGTATATGAGGAGCTTTTTGATAAAGGGGAGGAGTGCATTGGAGAGTATATAAAGATACAGGGAATTTATTTCAAGGTAATTGGGAGGTTTAAGTCCAAAAAGACCGGTGAACAGGGAAATAATGAGAATCAGGCGGTATTTCTGCCCTTCACCACCATGCAAAGAGCCTATAATTATGGAGACAGAATGGGATGGTTTTCGATCACATCTCAGGAGAATGTTCCTGTTTCGGTGGTTCAGGAAAAAGTAATTTCCCTGCTAAAGAAGAGGCACTCCATCCATCCGGACGATGATCAGGCCATCGGGTCTTTTAACGTGGAGAAGGAATTCAGGCAAATGCGCGGACTCTTTGGAGGGATTGATTTGCTTATCTGGATAGTGGGAATAGGCACCCTGATGGCAGGAGTGATTGGGGTAAGTAATATTATGCTGGTGATCGTTAAGGAAAGGACCAAGGAGATAGGGATCCAGCGGGCCCTGGGTGCCAGACCGGTCGATGTGATCATCCAGATCATCAATGAGTCCGTTTTTCTGACCACCCTGGCCGGGTATGTCGGACTGGTAGCAGGTGTACTCTTAATTGAAGGGGTGAATAAAGCCCT
>CAZNFR010000119.1:7977-8235 GCA_964572225.1 uncultured Bacteroidaceae bacterium | reverse complement strand
GATCCCGTCCGTCAGGGGCGTTGCCGTTGCCGGATGTACTCACACCCAACCGGGGCCCGGTCGAGTCCGGTGATTTTTCCTGGACCATTCGGGACGAGGAGCATGTTCCCCTGGTCAACAAGGAGATTTTTGTCGCTCAGGACAGTATTCATTTCTTTCTTGATTATAACAAACGATTTTTCCTGGATATTACTATCGGTGAAGCTCCATTGGAAGATTCGGTGGCTTGCGAATCTTGATTCTGGGTAGATTCGGACG
>CAZNFR010000119.1:0-7967 GCA_964572225.1 uncultured Bacteroidaceae bacterium | reverse complement strand
CCATTGGAAGATTCGGTGGCACTCAGGCTTTACCTGGATGATCAGCTCATAATTCTGGTAAATACCGATTTTGGTCCGGGCGACAGATCGGTGCCGTTTTATACTGGCGGAGGACGTAACCGGCTCAGAATCATCGGTGGAGAGAATGCAGACATTGCCGATTTTCCCTGGCAGGTATATATGCAGTCCGGGAACTACCTTTGCGGAGGCTCCATCATCAGTGATCGCTTTATTCTTACTGCTGCCCATTGTACCCAGGACGACCTGAACAATCCGACCGATAAACGATTTATGCTCATCACCGCAGGGGCTACCAACCCCTATGATCCCAATCAGGGTGAAAGATATGAAGTGAGAAACTATTTTGTATACGAGGGATATAACCCCTCAACCTTTGAAGGCGATCTTGCCATTCTGGAACTGGAAGAGCCCATCGAGGCTGAGCTTGCGGACGTTATTGAACTTATTGCCCCAGATGAAGTCGCTGCCGGTGCAACCGATCCTGGCGTAATGGCCTGGGTTACGGGATGGGGGTTATCCAGCCTAGATCCCCGACAGTTCCCGCAAATTCTTCAAAAGGTCCAATTACCCATTGTTTCGGTAGATGACTATGATAATATCTGGGGAATTGTTCCGGAAACTTTTATCATGGCAGGATATCATAATGAAGGAAAGGATGCCTGTGGTGGGGATAGCGGCGGCCCTTTGGTGGTTCCTGTTGGGGATGATTATAAACTTGCAGGGGTGGTTAGCTGGGGAAGCAGCTTGTGTAATACCTACGGGGGATTTGTCAGGGTCTCTTCCTACCTGGACTGGATCGAAGAAATTGCAGGTGTGGGATCAGTTTTCCGGCCTGCCTCCCCCCTCGGCGAAACGCTTATATGTGCCAAAGGGATCAGAACCTCCTATGAAACCGAGATCTTTCCTCTGGCTCAATCCTATGAATGGGAACTCCAACCCACAGAGGCGGGTACGGTTACTCACGTAAACGAATCTGTGGATATTGACTGGAATCCTGAGTTTGACGGCATAGCAAAACTGAGGGTCAGGGCAACCCGTAATGACTCCGTTTCAGCCTGGTCGCTTCTGAACATCTATCTTCCCGAAAATACTTCCATTCTTGAACAGAGTGCAAGCGACGAGTTTTGCGAGGAAGAGGATATCAGTCTTAATGTTCTTGCCCGGGGGGAGGAACTCAATTATACCTGGTTCCGCGACGGAAAACAGGTTTACACCGGAAGCAAGAGCCAGTATTTTATTAATAACTCGGATCCGGATAATTCGGGTGTTTATTCCTGCCGGATTGACGGTATCTGCGGTACCGTCCTTTCAGAAGAAATTGACCTGGTCGTTCATCCAACTACCGATATTACCACCTTCAGCAGAACTACAAGAACCTATTTTGGAGGGTCTGCTGTGCTCGAGGTTGAATCCGAGGGTCATAACCTGAATTATTACTGGACAAGAGATAACGTTCCCCTTGAAGGTGAAAATGTCCCGCAATTGTTCCTTACCAATGCCAATGCAGCTGATATAGGAAGGTATAGAGTAACGGTGGAAGGGACCTGCGGTGAGGACAGATCCGGATTGATCTATCTTTATGTAAGCCAGGATCCGGGATTTACCGGTTTTGAAGAAAATGCCACCCTCTGGCCCACAATAAGCACAGGTGAACTTTTTGTCGCTCTTAATTCAGGCACCCTTTACGATGTCTATCTTTATGATATTACGGGTAAAGTAGCAGCCATTTGGGAAGAAAACCAGTTTAACACCCGGCTGGTCAAGGAGGGACTATCTCCCGGTATCTACATTGTCAGAATGGTGGCCGAAGGTTATACACGAAGCTTCAAAGTATACATGCATTGAAAAAAGTCGTTTATTCCTAATCTCACTTTTTCACCTTCCAAAGGCAGAGATTCCCCAATTTTTAACATTAACAGATGAAAGAAAATTTTTAACCTGACTGCTAGCCGGTTAAGAGGCCTGTTACCCCTTATATTAAATTAAGGTTAAAATATCCGGTTAGTATTTATATTTTTGTACAAAAGAAAGGGCCCCAATCAATCAAATTGCTTTACAAATAATGGTGAGGAATTGGATCATAAAATCCCAGGGTGACGAGAAAGCAGTAAGGCAACTTATGACAGAACTTAATGTAAGTCGACCCGTTGCTACTCTTCTGATTCAAAGGAATATACGTAGTTATGAGGAAGCCCGGGCCTTTTTTCGCCCGGATCTGAATAACCTCCACGACCCCTTTCTTATGAAAGATATGGATAAGGCCGTGGAAAGGATCAAATATGCAATCAGTCATGCCCAGGGTGTCCTGGTATACGGCGATTATGATGTTGACGGTACCACTGCCGTTTCTATGATCTACAGCTATTTTAAATATATTCTTCCTAAAATCGAATATTATATCCCGGATCGATACAAGGAAGGCTACGGGATTTCTTTTGCAGGTATTGACTATGCAGCAGCCCAGGGTTTTAAGCTAATCATTGCACTGGATTGCGGGATCAAGGCGGTCAACAAAGTGAGTTACGCCAGAAACCTGGGGATTGACCTGATCATTTGTGATCACCACAATCCGGGCTCCGAGATACCTGAAGCTTTTGCCGTTCTGGACCCTAAACAGGAGGATTGTCCCTACCCATTTAAGGAACTTTCGGGCTGCGGTGTCGGATTCAAACTGGTCCAGGCATTTCATCAGCAACAAAACAGAGACTTTTCAGAAATTATTCCTTTTCTTGATCTTGTGGCGGTAAGCATCGCCTCCGATATTGTATCCATCACGGGTGAGAATCGCATCCTGGCCCATTTCGGACTGAAGCAAATCAATGAAAACCCTTCAACCGGAATAAGGACCATTCTGAAGATTGCCAATATAGATAAAAAGGAGATCACCATCGAAGATATTGTTTTCAGGATAGGACCCAGAATCAATGCGGCCGGACGCATGGAATCGGGCAGGAAAAGTGTGGATCTGCTTATTTCCCAAAATGAGGAACAGGCCCTGGTGATCGGCGAGAAAATTAACTCCTATAACCTCGACCGGAGGAATGTCGACACCAACATCACCCAGGAAGCACTCAACCTGATCTCATCCGATCCGGAGATGAAAGACCGAAAATCTACCGTGCTTTTTAACCCGCTTTGGCATAAAGGAGTTATCGGTATCGTGGCTTCCAGACTGATGGAACACTACTACCGCCCAACGGTAATTCTCACCCACTCCAATGGTTTTGCTACCGGCTCAGCCCGATCCGTAACCGGTTTCGACCTGTACCAGGCAATCGAGGAATGCAGTGATCTGCTGGAAAATTTCGGCGGACATAAATACGCTGCGGGACTGACCCTCAAGGAACAAAACGTACAACGCTTCAGGGAAAGGTTTGAAGCGGTAGTGGAGGAAGCCATCCTTCCTGATCAGCTCATTCCGGTTGTGGAAATCGATACCGAAATCCAGCTTAGCGAAATCACCGATAATTTTTATAAGGTGCTTAAGCAATTCCAGCCGTTCGGACCCGAAAATATGAACCCTGTCTTTCTAACGGAAAATGTGGTGGACAACGGTGAGGGAAAGATCGTTGGCGTAAACACTGAGCATCTCAAATTATCTTTGGTACAGGAGGAAGACCCCTTCAGGGTTTTCCCGGCTATCGCTTTTCAACAGGCCCAACAACTAAAAAAGATACAGGGGGGAAAAGCCTTTGACATTTGCTATTCCCTGGAGGAGAACAATTTTCGTGGCGTTTCGAACATTCAACTGAATATCAAGGATATAAAAACAGATTGATCAGAAAGTTTTCAGAATGAATTGCACTTTCAGCATCCCTTTTCTGCTTCCCGAGAAAAGATCCGCACCACTCCCGGTTTCCACTTCCCCGTCAAAACAAATGCATGAATACTTAACCCCTATCCTCATGCTTTCATTGATTTTCCAACGCATATTGACCAGCCACGAATACCCTTGCCGATAGTAAGCCACCGTGCTTAAAGAATAAAGCAGATCGTGTTCCCAACTGTAGATCCTGTTTCCCCAATCAGCAATATGGAACAAGGTATACCGAAAATTGATCCCTAACTCTGCTTTGGGAATCTGCCAGGTTAACTCCTGAAAGGCCAGTATCCCCGGACCATAATCCCCATTTCCTCCTCTCGATATCCCCTTTCTTTCGATACGGGTTTTAAATGATAATAATGTAAAGGGTTTATAATCAAACTGTAATCGTAATTGTAACTGGTTTTCTTCATCCATTTTGCCGGGTGAAAATTTCATTTCCGGGTAGTCGGATTTCATTTCAAGTTTAAATAATCCCTTAATTCGATAAGGACCTCCCTTATACCATTCCCCAAAAAATGCAATTTCATTTCCGGCTATACGGTGATCATCGTTATATCTCAGCCAGGGAAAATTGTAAATGTCGAGGTAAGTCCGGATTTGCAGGAAAGGATAGGGGTAAAATTCCACTCCCAGGTAAAACCCCTTTTCGTTTCTCACACCCTGTGCTTCGCCAAAAGCAGAGGCATATGGGGCAATATATCCGGGGGAATAATACCTCCACGCCATGCTGAGTCGGCAAAGGGAATGCAACTGCCAATTAAGCTTGCTTAGGGTCGCCATTTTCAGGTTTCTGCTGAAGGCTATTTCACCCTCCAGAAAACCCCTCTTAAACCGGTATCCGTAAAAAGCCGAGCTATTTAGAAATCCTGAGTTGTATTCGGTTTCCGAATACCGGTCCGGCCTGATCCTCAGTTCCTGCCCCGGAGAATACCGGATTCCTGAAATCACCAGTCCCAACTTTCCCATTTGTACTTCACGGATAAATGCGATTCCGGCACATTGGGTAACCAGAGTATTCCTGGTTCCGGTTTCTTTTTCATTCCTGTGTAATCCCCCCTCCTGAATACTGGTAAAAGTGTTTTCTTTCGTATTTTCGGAATCAATGCGAGCATCTTCTTTGAGGGAGGATAAGAACAGGTAAAATTGATTTTTTTCAAGCTTACTTTTCATGGCAGTTCCCCTGAGAAAACCCGATTCGCCTGTGGAAGAGTACTTCTTGATCTGATCGGGAAGAGAGCCGAAATTCACATTACTGCTTTTCCCCCTGCGCCCCGATCCAAAAACAAGTCCGCACCCAAAACCTGTCCTGAAATCTCCAATAATTAACTGATCCAATCGTTTGTGGGGCTTATTCATCTCGAGGTAAAAGGAGCGAAAGTCGGAAGGAAATTTTCCCTTCCGCGGTGAAAAAAAACTCTCCCCGGGATCGCTCTCCAGAGTTATTCCCGTTCGTAACCATTTTCCGGACCGCCCTTCATATTTTATGAGCCTTTTCAGATTGACTCCCGCAAATCTCAATTCCTTATCTGCGTCCGGATCGAATCCGTGGACAGCCTGCAGGGGTATCTCAACCCGGCTGATGATCCTGTGTGCGGAGGGAAACACGGGAACCAGCTTACTCTTCTGAGAAGGCTTTTCTTCACCCAGACGTGTGAAAAAGCCCAGATTACGGATCTCCTCAGAATGAATACCGGGAATCAGATTTAGCTCATTATAACTGTATATCTGCCCGTATTTTTTCCTGTACTCCAAAAAGGAGTGAATCTGGAAATCAGATAGGAACTGCATTTCATCCAGTTGCTCCCGGGTTATCAGATTGAGATCGGGAGGACTGGAATAATACTCATACAGGATCTCGCTCAGGTTTTCTGAATCCGAGATCTCTTCCGGATCTCCGTTGTTCTCTTCAATGATCCTGGTAATAACCTCATTCACGATGCACTGAGCCAGTATACAGGGTGAGGAAAAAACCAGAACACCGGCAAGAAAGTATTTTTGCATAAACGTTTACTGGTTTATGCATTTTCCCTCACAAAAATCAGCCAGAAGAAGAGAGTTTTTTCAGTTTAACTTGACCTGAAAAGAAAAATGCGGGGTGAAACCCAGGATCTCATGCCGGGTAAAAGCTATATCTGAAGAGATCCGGTTAATCTCATATCCAATTCCAAAAGAAGTCATAAAAGGATTGGTTACCAGTCCGCCCCTTAGATCCAGTGCCTGAATTAACTGGTATTCCACTCCGGCCATAAACCTTGAGGGTTGATTAATCCTTACCTCGCCCTGAGTGAAGACCGTGAGCTTCTCCAGGGGTTGAACCGACATTCCTGCCCGGAAAGTGGTGGGTATGGTGTCGGTATCGGGAGCAGAAATGGTGGATCGGGTGGGATTGAAAAGGTGAATCCCAAATTTTAAGATCTCACCCGGTTGATACTGCATTCCTCCTTCGACAGTCAGGGCATTCCGGTTGCCAAATTCCCCTTCAAGGTAATTATGATGGTAGTTTACCTGGACTCCGGCAGAGAATCCGCTTCCGAATTGCCTTCCAAAACCGATCCCAACTTTACTCTCATTGTAAACAGGGTAACCGAAATAGCTATAGGATATTCCAAAGGTACCCGGCCTGACAGGCAAGATAAATCCCACTGCATGCAGACTGTACTCCTTCACCACAAAGCGGTTCTCATGGTGAAATCCTATGGCCATTTTTGGCTGGAAACCCAGTCCGGCCTGATTATGATGGACCGACCAAAGATCGGCTTCCATAACATAAGCATTCGATAAGGCTGCAGCACGGGTCCCCAAAGGGTAATTATCAGATTGGGAGAAAAGCGGTGGTGCAGACAAGCCAGCCAGAACAATAACCAGGGTAGTTGTTCTGATACTAAACAGCTGCTGCACGATTCTCATCAATTGGTTTTAAATTTGTACTTGACCTTAGACAGGTCCTCGTTGGCCTTGACGATCTTATCTTTCAGACTGGCTTTGAAATTTTCAATTTTTCCCATTACTTCCGGTTCTCCTGATGCGATGATCTGCGCTGCAAGTATTCCCGCATTCCGGGCTGCATTGAGTCCGACAGTCGCCACCGGAATGCCGGGAGGCATCTGGAGAATGGAAAGAATACTGTCCCAGCCGTCCAGGGATATGGAAGCTTTTATGGGTACACCGATCACGGGTACCGGACTCGCTGCTGCAATGACTCCGGGCAAATGCGCTGCCCCTCCGGCACCGGCAATTACCACCTTGATCCCGCGTTCCTTCAAATTCGCGGAATATTCCGCAACCTTTTCAGGAGTACGATGGGCAGAAAGTGCTTGTATTTCGAAGGGTATTTCCAATTCACCAAGAACCTGGGCCGCGCCTTCCATGACAGATAGATCGGAAGTGCTCCCCATAATAATGCTCACTTTTGGATTCATAACGTTATTTTTCGGTTATTTATGCAAAAATATCATAAAAATCAGCTTTCCTTAATGCATTTTTTCTATTTCCGTTCACGGACTTTTTATATGTCCTCTCTTTTCATTTAATTTATAGTGTTTTACACGATTCATCCTTTTTCATGGAAAAACACCTATATCTTAACGATCGAAAATTTGAACTTTTTATTTCCAGGGAACAGATCAAAACCCGAATTGCAGAGATTGCGGAAAAATTAAAGAAGGACATCCCCGTTCACAACCCCGTTTTCATGCCGGTTCTGAATGGTTCCTTTATTTTCGCTGCCGATCTGCTCAGACAGCTTGAAGTTAACTGCACCCTGGTTTTTGTCAAACTGGAATCTTACCAGGGAACACAGTCAACCGGTAAGGTTCAAATGCCGCTTGGATTTGACCAGGATCTTGAAGGGAAGCATATTTACATAGTGGAAGATATAGCCGACAGCGGACTCTCCCTGAATTACCTCCTCAAAACTATCGAAGCACAAAATCCTTCCGAAGTGAAAATAATTAGCCTTCTTTTTAAACCCGATGCTTACCGCTTCGATCGCATCCCGGATTACACAGGCTTCTCCATTCCCAATGATTTTGTGGTTGGCTACGGTCTTGACTATAACGGACTCGGAAGGAATCTCCCCGACATTTATAAAATTTCAGAATAAAACCATAAGGTTTTTTCC
>CAZNFR010000118.1:0-8300 GCA_964572225.1 uncultured Bacteroidaceae bacterium | reverse complement strand
ACGGAACTGATGACTCATACTTTTCCCGACCCTTCACACCAGAGTGTTTTTTACCTGATGATCGGAAGCTCCTCCCGGCACTGGTTACGTCCTTTCGAATTTGCATGCAGGGACTATACCGATGCCTACGAAACTGGTCTCCGGTCTGGAAACCTCCAGTACGCAGCCTATGCTTTCGGTCATACCATGTACACCCGTTTTTTCCAAGGTATACCCCTCAATCAGCTTATCCGGGAAACCCAACATGCCCTGGAATTCAGTAAAACCAGGCATAACCAGTGGGCCATCGACCTTTTTACCGGCGGATTAGCCCTGTTTCGGAGTCTTACCGGGGAAAATCCGCTCACCGACGATCAGTCATACCTGAAAGAGGTGGATAAACACAAAAATATCCAGGTCCGCTGCATCTACCAGGTCCTGAAAACCCAATCACTCATTTTCCAATCAAAATATGAGGAAGCCCTGGCACTCAGCGAAGAAACAGAACCCATTATCTATACCGTGGGAACCCAGGGACTCCTGCCCTGGCCCGAGTTCCTCTTCTCCAAATTCATAATCCTTTCTGCCCTCTACCAGGAAAAAGATTCGGATACACGGAAGGAATGGCTGAAAGAACTCAATTTCATTCACCGGAAAATACGGGAATGGTCCGGGGTTTGTCCCGAAAACTATCTCCACAAGCTGCTTCTGGTCGAAGCTGAACTGGCCAGGATCAGCGGGTCTGCCCTCGAAGCTCTTCCTCTTTATGACCAGGCCATCAAAGCAGCCGAAAAGGAAGGGTTTTTCCAGTGGGTGGCCCTTGTCAACGAGAAAGCCGCCGGTTTTTGGTTCAGCTCCGGAAACACCCACATCGCTTTTAATTACTGGAGACAGGCATACATTGCCTACCTGAACCTGGAAGCCCGAAGCAAAACTGCTGCCATGGACGAATGGTATGAAAAATTCCTGGAGGACCAGATCCGCAACAGCAGCCTCGAAAAGAGCCTTACGCCCAAACTCCTGCCTGTCCTGAAAGAAAAACAACTAGCCATTATCCGAAATTACGTGGAAGAGATTGGAAATAGTAAAAAGAAACTTGAGATCTCCGATAAGAATGAGGAACTGGCCAAAGCCACCCGTCGCTTGCGCATGGAGGTGACCGAAAGAAAAAAGACCGGGGAAGCCCTGCGCTACAGCGAAGATAAATTCCACTCCTTCTTCGACAATATGAAGGAGGGAGTGGCATTGCATAAATTTATGTATGGCAAAAAAGGTCCGGTAAACTACCGTATCGTAGATGTAAACGATGCCTACCTCTCCATCACCGGACTGAAGAAAAAGAATGTGATCGGCAAACTGGCAACTAAATTATACAACACCCAGACTCCCCCCTTTTTCGAAATCTACCTGGAGGTATTCCGGGAACAAAAGAAAAAAAGCTTCGAGACCTATTTTGACCAGATGGACCGCCATTTTGCCATCTCCGCCGTTCCCTGGCAGTCGGATGGTTTCGCCACCATTTTTAGCGATATAACGCAAAGGGTAAAGGCGGAAGAAGAGATAAACAGGCAGAACGAAGAACTGCGTCAGCTCAATGCAGAAAAGGATAAATTCTTCTCCATCATAAGCCACGACCTGAGAGGTCCCCTGGGCTCCATCACTTCCCTTGCCGAAATTTTTGTGGATGAAATGGAGGATAAAGACCGGTGGTGGATTAAAAATTACGGTGAAATTATCCGCGATTCCTCCAAAAGAGCCTTTCAACTCCTGTTGAACCTCATTGAATGGTCACGATCCAAAACCGGCCGGCTGGAGTATGAGCCCGAATGGATAAGCCTCAACGAAATTGTAAATGAGGCGGTGCAGATCCACAAGGAACAGGCCAAAAACAAATCGGTGAAAGTGCTTACCCATATCCCTCCCGATTATACCCTTCATGCCGATAAACGGATGATCGCCACCATACTCCGCAACCTGCTGTCCAATGCCATCAAATTCAGCCTGAAAAGAGGTGAGATTAGCATACTGGCCGAAAAAGCCGAGCATCACAACCAGATCACGGTAAGCGATACCGGCGTAGGGATCCCGGAAGAGAACCTGGGGAAACTTTTCAGGTTGGAGGAAAATTTTACTACCCGCGGAACCAGCAATGAAAAGGGTACCGGACTCGGACTGATCCTTTGCCGTGAGTTCGTGGAAAGGCACCAGGGAAAAATATGGGTGGAAAGTAAAGAAAATGCCGGATCTTCTTTCCACTTTACCATCCCCATCAGTTAAATCTGCCGCAGTGCTCATCTGGCACCCGTGACCTCATTTTTGTTAAAAATCCCTTGCTTTTTCATTTTTTTACTATCTTTTCACTGCAAAACTAACTGTAAAATTAACCAACCAATATGTTCAAGTTTAACCACATTCTGCAAAGCGGAATAAGTCTTATTCTGCTATCTCTTCTTTCTTTTAGCCTAAACGCCCAGTTAAGCCCTTCAGAAGCAGGCTATATTGATGCCGTTGCCGATTATGGGGCCTCCAACGACGGGGTCACCGTCACGACCCTCGAACTCCAGGCAGCCATGGATGCGGCCATCACTGAAGGCAAGGGACTCTACCTTCCTCCGGGTGAATACCTGGTAGACGGTACCCTGAATATTCATCCTCCCTCCGCCGATCAGAAATTTGTGATGCAGGGCTACAGTGCCGATCCCGCACAACGATCGGTGATCGTCCTCAAAGCCGGGATCTATCCCAGCTATACCAATAACTATAAGGAAAGCCTGGGATTCGTACTTCAAAACGACTATGGGTACGACGGGATAGGCACTACTACCACCTACGAGCGTATTGTTCAAAGCATTGACATCCGCCTCCAGGAAAACAATGCCGGGGCAGTGGCCCTGAACTTCAGGGGCGCCGAGGGAACCTGTGCTTTTGATATGAACATCGATGTTACCGGCGGGTATGCCGGGATCTACGAACTTCCGGGTTCGGGGGGAAGCATCGCAGATATCTCGATTACCGGCGGACAGGTAGGGATTGATCTCACTCATGAGGGAGGAACCCAGCCCACACCCGTGATCACCCATCTTAAAATGCAGGGCCAGACCCGCTATGGCATCCTTGCCCACAGCGTAAGGGGAGCCCTTACCATTACCGGGGCCGACATTACCCTCAATCCCGGAACAGGCTTCTATTATGGCACCGGACACGGCTCTTTTGCCTTTCGCTTCGGGGGAAACCCGGTCATTAACGACAGCCGGTTCGAATACACCGACCCTTCAGCCGAAAATGTGCTTTTCCGTTTTTCCAGCAGCAGCCTGGACCTGAGTGTCAACCTCACCAATGTGTACGTGAAAAATGCAACCCGGGTGGTTTCGGCCGATCATGGAGCCGACCAGACCGAGCCGGGGAATGCCTCGGGATGGAGGCATTATGAGCAGTTTAATTATAATTCCGGGGTCTGGACGGATGAGGGGAACAGTTATGAAAATGCGATCTACCTCGAGGGCGTGCAACAACACGGGGCCATTCTGAGCCGGCATACCGATGTTACCGAGGTCCCGGCAAACCTGACCTCTGTGCATGGATGGGGCGAAACCTTCCCTTCTTTTATGTCTGAAGGGGCCGTCAATGTGCGCGATTACGAAGGATTTGTGGAAAATGGAGACTGGGCCCCGGCCTTCAACGAGGCCATTCAGGCAGCAGCCCAAACCCCGTCGAACGTGGTGTTTGTTCCCACCGGGACGTACGACATCTACCAGACCATTCACCTCGGACTCCATACCCGGCTTATCGGGGTTTCCCACCATCATACGCTTATCCTGGGATGGGACGAGGAAGGCAGGAGGTTCGACGGAAGTACGGATGCCTGGTCGGATCTCAGGCCCATGATCAAGACTCCGGACGACCTGAATGCCGATAACATCCTGGCCGATATGGCCGTGCGTATGGTCGGCCCTTTCAACAACGTATCCCATAATCCGGAACCCTGTGTGCATTACGCCATTCAGTGGGGGGCCGGACCCAATTCCATCATCCGGAACCTCAATACCGAACCGAAAACCTCCACCAACTACCGGCCGGTCTTCGTCATGACCTACCAGCTGAGCAAAACTTCCTGGTTGAACCTGCAATCCATCACCGGGACCATTCAGCTCCAGGGCTACGATATTACCCAGGACAATGCCACCCAATTCCTGAACCATACCCCGGTTCCCGCGGGGCATTGGCTGGAAACGGTAAATAACTCCAACCGACTGATGGCCAGAAGTATCCCGGAGATCAATAATCACCCGGATACCCGGGCCGAACAACCCAACATCCGGATCCGGAAAAGCGACGAATCCCCCTTCGACCTCACCTCAATCAAACTGGCTCAGTCGACCTACAATCCCACCGGCGGGGGCAATATTGCGGTCGATTGCTACAACGGGGATGTTTTGGTTTTTACCGACACTCTTTTCCTTAAAGGGCTTGAGAAACCAAGGGAGGTGATGACAACCCTGAATATCAATCAGACCGGAATCACCAAAGTAATCCTAAGCTCCCCTGTTATGTTCAGCATCGACGATGTGCAATTGGGTGATGCCACCCTCGATTTCGAATCGCTGTCGGGCGCAACCCCGGCCGTGGGCGAAGGGTTACAGAGCGCCCTGTATTACGATACAGGAAGGGATCTGCCCCTTAGCTATCTGAACCATCATATCGTCGAAATAACCGGTGGGGTTAAATGGTATAACCACCGCAAACATGGAGATACCTGGATGAAACCCGATCAGGCCTATGTTTACGTGAACAACAATACCGCACCCGTGAACTTTTACCATTTTCACGCCCAGCACTCCCAGAACGACCAGAAGCTGCTTATCGAAAACGGCAGAGACGTCACTGTCTGGGGCATCAAAACCGAGAACGCGGGGTATTTCGCAAAGATCCTGGATTCCGATAATATCCGGATCTTCGGGCATGGCGGACTCACCACTCCGCCCACAGGGACCGCACATTATTCTTTTAAGAACACCACCAACATCGGGGTGTCGTCTCCAACCGACGAGCTGGATAAAACCGATTACTGCCAGTATTGCGACGGCGGAAATGCCATCCTGGCCCAGTCGGCCGTGGGTACCTATACCTCGCTGATGGAAATCCATGACGAAGATACCCTGCGGCCTGACCCCTATCACAGACCCATCCTCTGGGAAAGCGGAAGTCCCGAGCCGGCCTACTACCGAAGCAATTACGAATCGCTCGAGCCTTCGCTTAAGCTGGTATATCCCAGCGACGGTGATGTTATTGATGTCAATACCACGCTGGATCTGACAGCCATCGAAAAAACACCGATAGATTCCATTACCGCGATTGAGTTCTATGTGGATGGTGAGAACATTGGGCAGTCTAACAGGACTCCCCATCAGGTTAGCTACACCTTTGAATCGACCGGCGACAGGGTGATCAGCCTTAAAGCCATGACGGTCGACGGCGTCTGGGTCCAGTCGGATAATTATACCGTAAAGGTGAGCGACGGCTTCTCGGAAACCCTCAATATGGATATCCCTGCGATCGCCGATGTTTCCATTGAAAACGACCAGAATGTATGGGATTCGGAAAATCTGCGGACAAGAACCACCGATAATTCGGTTATATACCTCAAATTTCCCCTTAACGAAGTGTATGGCGATGTGATATTTGCCAACCTTTCCATGTACTCCTGGGGTGCGGTGGCAGCCGATAGTATGCGGCTGGTAGCCAACGACAGCTGGATCGATTCCCTGGTGCATATTACCCCCGGACCCGGCAGGACCATTCTTACTGCTGAGGAACCCGCCTTCGGATCCATCGAGCTAACGGAAGCCGGCATTTTTCAGGTAAACATTACCGATCAGGTTAAATCCGAAAATAAGGGGGGAACCGATTCAGGGAACGACACCCTGAGCATAGAGATCAAAAATGAGGTAAACACAACCTTCTCCAAATACAGCTCCACCGAGAGTCAGGCAACCGCTGGTAGAGACTACCCCCCAACCCTCAAGGTAGCCTCCTCCCTTCCCCTGAGGCCCGAAATTGAGATCGACGCCAGCCTGCTGGGTCCCTCTATAAATGAGGGTGATATCATCGATTTTGGGGTTAAGGTTTTAACCGAACCCCAGAAAATCGTCAAGGTGGAATTTTTCGTGAACGGAGAATTGGTGGGGCTGGACAGTTCCCCTCCCTTCCTCCTCAATCATGAAATGGAAGCGGTGGGGGATATCCTGCTTACTGCGATTGCCTACGACATCGCCGGAATGAAATCAACCGCTATTTTACCCAAAATGGTGATTCCCACCATTCCGAATATACCTCCCAATGTTGCCCTCACCTATCCTGTTCCACCGGCAACCTTCAAGGAGGGGGAGACCCTTACGCTCACAGCCACGGCCGATGACTCTGACGGGGAGATCCTGGCGGTAAAATTCATCTATTATACCAGCAGTGAATCCTACGTTCTGGGCGTGGATGACCGGGCCCCCTACGAGTTTGTATGGTACAACCTCCCTGCCGGAAAATACCAGCTTAAAGCAATCGCTTACGATAATGAGGGAGCCTCATCGGAGTTTATCACCGATGTAATAACCATCCTGTCAAAACCGGAGGTTTACCTTCTGAATCCTGTGAATGATGAACAGTTTTTGGTTGGAGATGAGCTGCATCTGGAGGCCTCGGTGATTTCCAAATCTTCCATCATCACCGAAGTGCGATTTTACGTGAAGGGTGAATTGGTGAATACGGATGCAATCGCACCCTATGAATACGATCATACGCTTACCGAAGCAGGGACCTACCCTGTGGGTGTGGAGGCGCAGGACGAGTATGAACAGGTAAGCGCACAATACGTCAACATTACCGTGAATCAGCCGAAAGGACCCTATGGGGGCATCCCGGCCGAAATTCCCGGGTATATCGATGCCGAAAACTTTGATGAAGGCGGGAACGGGATCTCCTATCAGGATGATGACCTTCGCGATGGCAATGCCCCCGGTTACCGCCCCCTGGAAACCGTGGATATCCGCATGAACGCCAATCCGCTTTACCCGGACGATAGTCTGGCCGTAGGAAATGTTCAAGCTATGGAATGGATGGAGTACACTGTGAATGTGAGCAGTGCCGACACCTTTGTATTTACCATCGAAGCGGCAGGTCCGCGGCCGGCAGGGGAACCTTCGGGCGGAACCTACGACCGGGGATATTGCGCACTCTTTATCGATGGCGACAGCATAGCGGCCGTGATGATCACCAATACTCACGACGATGAGTACGGTCCCGATGCATGGCATTCCTGGACCGGTTTCTCTATTCCAGGGATCATCCTGGCTGAAGGGACCCATGTTATACGCTGGAAAGCCTTCGGTGCCTATAATGTGAACCGCATAAGCCTGCTGAAAGAAACCCAGGTGGGACTGCATCCCGGTATGCCTGCAAATCAGCAACTAAGCGTATTCCCGAACCCCTTCCGTGAGGAACTGACCTTCCGCTTTGAGCTTCAGCAGTCATCCGATGTAAGCATAAGCCTTACCGATGCGGCCGGACGAACCCTGGATGTGATCCACGCTTCGGACCTGAATGCAGGTAGGAATGAAATCCACTGGACGCCCCGCAAAGATGAAATCTCAGGACTGGTCTGGTACAGAATGACCATCAGGTCGGTGAATGGAGAAACCGTGGAATTAAGGGGTCAGGCAGTGAAAGAATAAGCAGGAACTATCCGCCAATTCTTATGCCGAAATATACCGTTCTCGGGTTGAAGGGTCCGTACATGTAGGCCGGATCCCTTCCCGGGCCGCGGTCAAAATCCCTTTGATAGGAATTAAAAAGGTTCTTAACCCCGGTAAAGCTTTCCAGGTTTAATCCGAAGATTTCCGATTTGTAGCTGAATTTTACTCCCAGATCCAGGAAATCTTCCGATACCCTGAGCTCGCCTGCCACCGGATCGGTTTCGGGTCCGAAATAAGGCACCAGCATCGACCCCGTGTAGGTTCCCGTGAGGGCCATATCCAGTCTGGGCAGCGCCTTCCAATTCAAATTTACAAATCCGTAGGCCTCGGGAGAGCGGAAAAACCGTTTTTCTCCGAATTCCTGGGGTTCCTGGTATTCAGACTTCTGAAGGGTGAACCCCGAATTGATATCAAATTTGGGCGAAGGACTGATCCTGAGTTCCATATTCACTCCCCGGACCACGGCTCCGTTTTCTGCATTAACCCGGGTATAGTAAACCGTCCCGTCATCCTCCGGCTCCCCAATCTCATTCACGAAAGGATCCTCCAGCAGGGTGTAAAACCCTTCCAGCAAGAAAC
>CAZNFR010000117.1:0-8327 GCA_964572225.1 uncultured Bacteroidaceae bacterium | reverse complement strand
AAACTCCTAAACTCCTAAACTTCTCAACCTTTCTTAATACTTCGCTGACAACGAAGGTGCTTCCTCCGATGAAAATCAGGTCTCTGGGGTCGGCTAACTCCAGGGCCTTTTCGAGGGCCACAACAGGAGTAGGGTAGGATTCCCCGGAAAACCCCAGTTCCCCGGCGATCTCTTTCAGTAGTTTTTCATCCATAGCCCGGGGTATGTCTGCCTTGGTGAAATAATAACGTGCTTCAGGTGGCAACAGACTTAACATCTTGTTGATATTTTTGTCGTTTACCATACCCAGAATCATATGCAGCTTTTTGTAAGGGGTGTTATGGATTTGATTCACTACTTCCTGCAACCCTTCTGCGTTGTGTGCTGTATCACAAATAACCAGAGGATTCCAGCCGATTTCCTGCCAGCGACCGGCAAAACCGGTTAGCTCCTCCAGCCTTAAAAGTCCGGCTTCCAAATGCGGGAACAGATTGGTTTGCAATCGCCCGCCCAGGATTTCAATGGATTTTAGGGCAGTTAAGATGTTCTTTTCCTGGTATTTGCCTTTCAGGTGAGTTCTTAAATACCATTCCTTTTCTTTTTTCTTTTCCCGGATTTTGAAATGAACGTTTCTGTTGGCATCCATGCTCGTGAGGTAAACCTCAAGTTCCTGGTCGGCAAAACAGATGGGAGCCTCCAGGCTATGTGCAACTCTTTTGAATACTTCCGCCGTGTCTTCCCGGGTCTCTCCAATCACCACCGGCACCTTTTTCTTTATGATACCTGCCTTTTCCTGTGCAATCTCCCTGTGGGTTTCCCCCAGAAAACGGGTATGGTCAAGCCCGATATTGGTTATGACCGAAACCTCCGGAGTGATGATATTTGTGGAATCCAGACGACCTCCCATTCCTGTCTCAATAACCGCAATATCTACCTTTGTTTTCCGGAAATACAGAAAAGCCAGATCGACTGTCATTTCAAAAAAGGAAGGTTTTAGTTCAGCAAAGAGGCCCTTGTTTACCTCAACATATTCCAGCACCTCCTCTTCAGGGATCATCATCCCGTTAACTTTAATCCTTTCCCTGAAATCCAGCAGGTGGGGCGAAGTATAGAGTCCGGTTTTAAATCCTGCCTGCTGAAGGACGGCAGCAATCATATGGGAAACAGAACCCTTACCGTTGGTCCCGGCAATGTGTATGGTCCTGAAATCCCGATGAGGGTGACCGTGCCGCCTGTCAAGCTCCTCAGTGGTAATCAGGTCATTTTTGTATGCTGCAGCCCCAATGCGCTGGTACATGGGCAGACTGCTAAAAAGAAATTCTATGGCTTCGGAATACCTCATCAGGAATAGGACTGTCCCCATCGGTTCAGAAATACCTTGGAAGGATCATAACGATCGGGCACCTCTTTTTCCTCATCGGGATAGCCCAGGGATATCAGAGCAAAGGGCTGAACATGTGAAGGCAGTCCGAACAACCTGCTTATCTCTTTCATCCTTTGCTCCCTGGGATATACCCCAATCCAACAGGCACCAAGGTCAACTCCACGGGCAGCAAGCAGGAGATTTTCCGTGGCTGCCCCGCAATCGGCCACCCAATAGCCCTGATCGTGCTGACGTTTTTCATCCCCGCAAACCAGGATGGCATGACTTGCAGTTTTGAGCATGCCTGCATGGGGGTGGATCTCCATAATATCTTCCAGCATCTGCCGGTCATCCACAAGAATAAAATTCCATGGCTGCTTGTTTACCGCTGAAGGGGCATACATGGCCGCCCTGAGAATGGTCTCGATCTTATCTTTTTCAACTTTTTGCGCCTTATATTTTCGTATGCTTCGACGCTTTATAATGATTTCCAGGAGATTCATTCCGTTGTTATTAATTATAAAGTTTTCAACAGTTTTTAAACCGCAAAGCCGGGTTTATTTTCACTACATTTATTGCATTGTTCATTACAAAAGTAGAAAAATAGGATATAATTCATGAAGAAAGTAAAAAAGATCTTCGTGCTGGACACAAATGTTCTTTTACACGATTACCGGTGCATATACAACTTCCAGGAGAACGACATTATTATTCCCATAACCGTTCTTGAGGAGTTGGATAGATTTAAAAAGGGAAACGACATCATTAATTTCCAGGCGCGTGAGTTTACCCGTGAGTTGGATAAGATCTCGGGAGATAAGATTTTTAATGGCGGACTTGTCCTGGGGAAGGGAATGGGTAAATTATCCATCGAAACGGGTAAGTCTTTTTCCGAAAAACTGCATAACTCTTTTCCCGAAAATACTCCCGACCACCGGATTCTTGCCATTACCGAATATCTGTTTCTCAAACACAGTACCCGTCCTGTAATCCTGGTAACCAAAGATATAAACCTCAGGATGAAAGCCAAATCCCTCGGGATTATGGCGCAGGATTATGAGAACGACAAAGTGGCTAGCCTCGATGATATTTACCGCGATGTAAATATCTTGGAGAACGCGCCTACAGAGGCAATTAACAAACTTTACCAGCAGTATGAAGGGGTAAATATGGATGAATTTGGCATCAAGGAGGATCCTGTGGCCCACCAGTATTTCATTTTCAAGAACAACAATGCCAGTGCCCTTGCCCATTATGATCCCTTCAATAAAATGATCAACCGGGTCGAAAAGCTCAAAACCTATGGGATTGAACCCCGGAACGCAGAGCAGACTTTCGCCATGGACGCTCTTTTGCGTCCGGAAGTCCAGCTCGTGGCCCTTACAGGCAAAGCCGGAACCGGTAAAACCCTGTTGGCCCTGGCCGCAGCCCTTCATCAACGAAAAATGTATACTCAGATATTCCTTGCCAGACCCATCATACCCCTTGCCAATCGCGATATAGGCTACCTGCCGGGCGACGTGGAAGAAAAAATAGGACCCTATATGCAACCTCTGTTTGATAACCTTTCCGTGATCAGACAGAAATTTTCTCAACAAAGCAAGGAATATACGAAAATCGAAGAGATGCTCAAGACCGAAAAGCTGGTGATAACTCCTCTTGCTTACATAAGGGGCCGAAGTCTTTCCAGAGTTTTCTTTATCGTGGATGAAGCCCAGAACCTTACCCCTCATGAAGTGAAAACCATTATCACAAGGGCAGGGGAGGGCACCAAAATGATATTCACCGGAGACATCCAGCAGATTGACTCTCCTTACCTCGATGCCAAATCAAACGGGCTTTCCTATCTGGCCGATCGCATGCGGGGGCAGGATATTTTCGCGCATGTCAACCTGGTAAAAGGAGAACGAAGTTACCTGGCCGATCTTGCCAGCAATCTTTTATAGTTTTTGGGTTATTTGTTTGTTTTGTCCATTTGTTTGGCCGGGACCAGGGATGCCAATTCCTGATCCCGGTTTTTTTTAGAATAAATTCGTCTGAAACCTGCCCCTTTTGAGCTTAATTTTTCTTATTTTGCAGTCAGGCCCCTCCTGCCTTAACCTCAGTTCTATGAAGATATTGTACATCGTTCGTCATGGGAAGTCAACCTGGGACGTTCCCGGAATCAGAGACATTGACCGTCCACTCAAGGAGAGAGGAATTCATGATGCCTATGAAATGACCGGCCGGATCAGAAAAAGTCTTGTCACCCCCAATATTCTCATCAGCAGCGATGCCGCCAGAGCCTCTCATACAGCCCTGATATTCAAAAGGGAACTGGAGATCCCGGATTTTGCCTTTACCATCGAACCCAAACTTTATCAGGCAGAAGTTGATGATATCCTTGAAGTTATCTATGGGATCGACGACTCCCTGGAATCGGCCATGATCTTTGGTCATAACCCCACCTTCACTGAATTTGCCAACCATATCTGTGGAAGATCCATTGATAACATCCCTACTACTGGCCTTGTATATTGCAAGTTTAAGACCGATAAGTGGACAGAGTTAGATAAATCCCTCCTGGTGGAAGATCTCTTTGATTACCCCAAGAATAGTTAGTTTTTCTTATCTTTGCAGCTTATGAATACCAAAAAAATCATCAACCGGGAAATAAGCTGGCTCTCTTTCAATGAAAGGGTTTTACAGGAGGCTGCCGATACCAATGTACCCCTGGTCGAACGAATGCGGTTCCTCGGTATCTTTTCCAATAATCTCGATGAATTTTTTAAGGTCAGGGTTGCCACCATCAAAAGGATGATCGATGTTGAAGACAGAACGGGGAGGCCAAACAAGGAAAACCCAAAAGAAATCCTGAACGAAATACAGCAGACCACCATCCGCCTTCAGAAAAAATTTGAATCCATATACCAGGAAGTCAAAGAGGACTTGAGGAAGGAAGGAATTACCATCATTAACGAGAAACAGCTTACCAAGAAGAAAGCTGAGTTTGTGCAGAATTACTTCGAAGAGGAAGTGCTTCCGGTACTTACTCCCATAATGCTGCATAATGTGAGAGAATTTCCCCGCCTCAAAGACAAATCCATCTACCTGGCAGTAAAGATGACCAGCCGGAATCCCCGTGTCGATATGGAGTACGCCATTATTGAAGTACCCAGCGAACGACTGGGAAGGTTTCTCCTGTTCCCCATACGCAGTCGTAAGTACATTATTCTTCTTGACGATGTGATAAGGTACGGGTTGAAAACCCTGTTCGCACAATTTCATTTCGATTCCTTCGAGGCCTACACCATCAAACTTACCAGAGATGCCGAACTGGATATTGATAACGACCTTTCCAAGAGTTTCCTGGAAAAAATCGATGAGTCGGTTAGCGACCGCAAGAAAGGACAGCCTGTCCGCTTTGTTTACGATGAAGCCATTTCAAAGGACCTGCTGAACTACCTTATCCGCCGACTCGAACTGGACGAGGAGGATAACCTTATCCCCGGAGGCAGATACCATAATTTTAAGGACTTCATGAAGTTTCCCAACCTGGGCAAGGCACACCTTCAGTATAAACCCATGCCTCCCAATATTCATCCCAGGATCCGAAACCACGAAAGCATTTTCAGGATCATTTCCAGGAAGGATATCATGCTTCATTTTCCCTACCAGACCTTTAACCACTATATCAACTGGCTGAGAGAGGCTTCCATGGATCCAAAAGTCATTGCCATACGGACCACCCTTTACCGGGTAGCCAGCAACTCGGCCGTGATCAATGCCCTGATTAATGCAGCCCTCAACGGAAAGTACGTGAATGCCAATATAGAACTGCAGGCCCGCTTTGATGAAAAAGCCAATATCTACTGGTCAAAGAAGCTGGAAGAAGCAGGCGTTTATGTTACGTTCGGGATCCAGGGACTGAAAGTTCATAGTAAACTAACCCTGATCACCCGTATAGAAAACGGTAAACAGGTTAACTATGCCGGAGTGGGAACAGGGAATTTCCACGAGGGTACCGCCCGCGTTTATTCCGATCTGCTTATCCTTACCAAAGACAAGAGGATCACAGCCGAGGCCTGGAAGGTATTCGATTTCTTTGAAAATACCTTTAAGAATTATAAGTATAACCAACTTATCGTTTCTCCCAACTACCAGCGATCCAAACTAAGCCACCTGATCAACCAGGAAATGCGTAATGCCCGGGAAGGGAAAAAGGCCTATATTATATTGAAAGTGAACAGTCTGGTCGATAAGGAAATGATACGTAAGCTCTATCAGGCCAATAACGCCGGGGTGAAAATCCAACTTATCGTGAGAGGAATTTGCTCACTCGTGCCGGGTGTTCCCGGACAAAGTGAAAATATTGAAGCCGTAAGTGTTGTCGATAAATTCCTGGAACACGCAAGGATCTTCGTCTTTGCCAACGGAGGTGAAGAACTATATTATATTTCATCGGCCGACTGGATGACCCGGAACATTGATAACCGAATTGAAGTTACTGCACCGGTGTACGACAAGGATATTCAAAAGGAACTGAAACACATCATGGAAATACAATTGCGGGATAACATCAAGGCACGCATTATCGACGAGAACCAAACCAATCATTATAAGACCACCAACCGGGAGGAACCTGTCCGATCCCAAATCGAGCTCTACAAGTACTATACAGATCTGACAAAATCCAAAAAATGATCCACTCCCCCCAAAAGAACCTGTCCTGATATGAATTTAGAAAAACTGTGCAATGATGTTAGGGAGCTTGTCCTTAAAACAGCCGATTTTATCCATGCCGAAAGGGAAAGTCATAAATCCCTGAGACTGGAATCCAAAGGCAAATCCAATTTTGTAACCCATGTAGATAAGGGAGCTGAAGAAATGCTCGTGGAAGGTCTTTCGAAACTAATCCCGGAGTCGGGATTTATAGCCGAGGAAGGAACACGCGATATAAGGGGTAAAGAGTACAACTGGATAATCGACCCCATCGATGGCACCACTAATTTTATACATGGAGTTTTTCCCTTCGCTATCTCAGTGGGGCTGATGAAAAACGAAGAGATCATTCTTGGGGTTATCTACGAACTGGGACTCAAAGAGTGCTTTTATGCCTGGAAAGACAGTCCGGCATACCTTAACGGGGAGGTGATCCGGGTGAGCACCACTCCAAGCGTTCAGGATTCTCTTATCGCTACTGGCTTCCCTTATACCAATTTTGCCTATTTCGAGGAGTTTTTGCGGTCGGTGAGTTACTTTATGGAGCATTCGCACGGACTCAGAAGGCTTGGGTCGGCAGCAACCGATATTGCTTATGTGGCCTGCGGAAGATACGACAGCTTTTATGAATATGGTCTCAGTCCATGGGATGTGGCCGCCGGGGTGCTTATCGTCCGGCAGGCAGGAGGGAAGGTAAGCGATTTTACAGGGGGAGACGATTTTCTTTTCGGTGGTGAAATGATAGCCACCAATGCCAAAACCTGGCAGGAGTTTCAGGAAACCATTATGAAGCTGATGAAACCATGATCCGGTCGCTCTATTTTTTCCTGGTCATTTCCTTACTAAAGATCCTTTCTGCATTACCTTTAGCCCTGCTGAAGGGTCTATCCTTTCCGGTTTATATCTTCCTTTATTCCATCATTCGTTACCGGTCGGAGGTGGTGAAAAAAAACCTGAGACAAAGCTTTCCGCAAAAGTCCGAAAAAGAACGAAAGGCGATCGCCAAAAAGTTTTATCGTTATTTTTCCCGGCTGCTGATGGAAAATATCAAACTCGCCAATTTCACCTCTGATAAACTTTCGAACTATATCCGGTTGAAAAACCCGGAGCTGCTCTCCCGATTGCACCAGGAAGGGAAATCCATTGCTGCATTGGGTGCTCATTACGGCAATTGGGAATGGTTACTCGGACTCAGAAAGGATGTTCCCCACGAAACCCTGGGTATTTATAAGCCACAGAATGATAAGAATTTTGATGATTTTCTGGTCAAACAAAGATCCCGATTCGGCACCCGCCTTGTTTCCATGCGCGAAGTCCCAAGGGTTTTGCTTCAATACTCCCTTAACTCAACACCCACACTTACCTTGTTTATCTCCGACCAGTCTCCCGTGTGGGAAGAAATTCAGTACTGGACAAGCTTTCTCAATCAACAAACCGCAGTTTACCTGGGACCGGAAAAACTGGCCTCCCGCTTTCAGATGGCGGTAATTTATTTCCGGGTAAGTGTTTTCCGGAAACATTATGAAGTGGAAGCTGTTCCCATAACGGACGACGCCTCGACCGAAGAGCCCTTCAGCATTATTGACCGGTATATCGCCCTTCTGGAGGAGGATATCGTAAAAAGACCCGAATTCTGGCTCTGGACCCACAGACGTTGGAAACTCACCGAGAGGAGGAATAGGGAAGAAGCCACCGGACATTTCAGGTGTGAAGGATCCTTTAAAAAATCAAAGAATGGATAAGGTAGCAGTGGTTATATTGAATTGGAATGGCAGACATTTTCTGGAGAAATTCCTTCCATCCGTATTGGAAAGTTCCAGGATGAAAGGAGTGAAGGTCTATATTGCCGATAACGGCTCCAGCGACGATTCCCTTAATTACGTGAAGAACACCTTCCCGGAAGCAGGAATTATTGCGCTTGACCGAAATTACGGCTTTGCAGGGGGATACAACCGGGCACTAATGCAGATCGAAGCCGAGTATTTCATGCTGCTCAATTCGGACGTGCAGGTAACCACCAACTGGTTGAAACCCCTGATCGAAACCATGGATGCCAATCCCCTCATTGCCGCCTGCTCCCCAAAGATTAAAGCTTTTGATCAACCCGATTTTTTTGAGTACGCAGGAGCTGCAGGGGGATTCATCGATCGCAACGGTTACGCTTTCTGCCAGGGTCGGATCTTTGAATCCATCGAGCACGATTACGGCCAGTACGACAAACCCGCCGAGGTTTTCTGGACTACCGGAGCATGCATGCTCATCCGGGGTCCACTTTTTAAACTTA
>CAZNFR010000116.1:0-8524 GCA_964572225.1 uncultured Bacteroidaceae bacterium | reverse complement strand
CCGGATAAAGGCGAGAGGTAAAACAGGCTGGTATACGGTTTTAAGCCGGTAGTGCAAAGCTTTCCAGTTGCCGTAATAATCAATTCCCGACCAGGTTGCTGAGGGCCAGCAATCATTGAATTGCCAGTAGAGGGTTCCCATGCAATACGGCTTTTTGAGGCGATGGGACTCGATGGCAAAGCCAATAGCATCGGCCTGTAAAAGCTGGGACTGATAAAGTTGGAAGGGAAAATTTTTAGCAGGTGGGTAGAACCATTCAAGGTTTTTCTCTACCAGATCGGCCCCGGTTACCCACCCCTGGTGCTCTTCCATCGCTTCCGAACGAAGAGACCAATCATTGGGGTGCAGGAATTTTTTTACTGATTCCAGGAGAGGGTAGGACTTAAAACCATATTCGCTCATAAACCTTCCCACATTTTCCCGGTAAACCGTGTAGGGCTTAATATTCTTCACCAGATCCCAGTAGTGAAAGTCGCCCGCTGATAATTCCGGTTCTTTGTCAAAGCCGGCTGAAGGGGAAGAGGGCCAGTAAGGACGGGTGGGATCAAGGGTATTCAGTTTTGATGGAATTAGGTCATAAAACACCTTCTGGTAGGATTCAAATGCCCGACCTGCATTTTCGCCCAGTTCCTCTTTCCAACCCCATTGGTGGTATCCTTCAAGAATTTCATTATTACCACACCACAAAACTACGGAAGGATGGTTTCTGAGTCTTTTAATCTGATGATCAAACTCCTTTCCAATATTATCAAGAAATTCATTATCAGAAGGATACATTCCACAGGCAAACATGAAATCCTGCCATACCAGGATCCCTTTTTCATCGCATAATTCATAGAAATAATCCGCCTCATAGATACCTCCGCCCCAGGCCCGCAACATATTCATGTTAACACCCAGGGCATTTTCCGTAAGTTGTTCGTAGTGACTATCCTTAATTTCAGAAACAAAATACTCCAGAGGAATAATATTTGCTCCTCTTATGAAAGTGTCCTTCCCGTTTATCCTGAAAATGAATGAACCCTTCAGGGAATCATCATGGGTTATTAATTCGACCGTTCGCAATCCGGCTCTTATCTTAAGCATTTCCTTATTTCCAAGGCTATCCAGGGTATGTGCCAGGATTTGGTATAATTTCTGCTTACCATGCCCGGCAGGCCACCATAATTCAGGATTTGTTATTGAAAGTTGGGCATGGTGGGTATACATTCCAGGTTTTTCGCTAATGCGCAGATTGTCAAAAGCTTCTCCGTCCAAACTCAGGAATAATTCGTATTTCCCTGGTTGGTTAATCGTGTAATCCACAAAAATTTCCAGTAAAGCCTGTTTATCGTTAAGCCGGGTTAACTTATAATTCAGATCAGATAAGAGTATGCCCGGAAGATAGGTTAGGCTGACTCTTTTCCAGATTCCTGCCGTGAGCAATCTGGGTCCCCAATCCCAACCATACATATAAGGAGCCTTACGGGTAAAGGGACTTACTTTCACTTCACCCTCATCGTTATTTGCAGGAAGAGCATAGAGATGTTGATTGTGTTTCAGAAGGCCTTCTTTATAAGCTGATTTTAGGCGGACCTGAAGGACATTTTTTCCCTTTGCAAGGTTATTTTCCAACTCTGCAACCCAGGGAATAAACATATTATTGGTTTTAAGAAGGGTATGTCCATTCAGCATTACTTCAGCATAGGTATCTATTCCTTCAAAAACAAGCACCACCTTTTGTCCGTCCACTGGCAGTTCTTCCACCATAAATTCACAGGTATAGATCCAGTTTTCTTTTTCAATCCATTGAATATCCTTTTCGTTCAGACTAAAAAAGGGATCCGGGATCTGTTGGTTTCTTAATAGATCGAGGTGAATGCAACCGGGAATCCTGGCTTCGAATTCCTCGTTATCTCCCTCTTTTCTGAATGTCCATTTTTGTTCTGTGAGGTCCAGTATTTTCTTTCGGTGGATGCCAGTCATGGTCTATCGATGAAAGGTATTTCCAATATATTCCAATCCGGTATATATGTGGGTTCGCCAATAGGTCCAGTTATGTGCGCCTTCTCTTATCCTGAATTCGTGATCAATCCCGCGGTCCCGCATAAGTATGTGTAAAAGTGAATTGCCTTTATAGAGAAAATCATCATCCCCACAGTCTATATAAAACTTAACCTTCTCGATCTCCTCTACCGGGAGAGTCTCCATCAAATGAAAGATGGAATTCTTCCGGAAATGCTCGGTAATACGGTTTTGTCCTTCTCCGGGTCCGAAGATGTTCTTGTACCATCCTTCATACCTGCGGGGATCCAGGTTAAGGATATCCTCGTCGGAATAGACGGCAGCACTATAGGCAACACAAACCGAGAAAACATCCGGATAGTGCAGGGCCCAGACCAGGGAGCCATATCCGCCCATGGAGAGTCCGGATACAGCCCTGAATTCCCTTTTTGCTCTTGTCCGGTAGGTGTCGTCTATAAATGGGATGAATTCCTGAAAGATCATGTCTTCGTATCTGTCCCTGCCCTGGTAATCATTTACATAGAAGGTAACCCGGGCATCAGGCATTACAATGATCATAGGGGGGATGTCCCTGCTTGCGATTCCACGGTCGGCCGACTGATTTACTTCCCCGAATTGAATCCATGCAGTTTCATCATCGGAGTAGCCGTGCAGAAGGTACACAACCGGATAACTGCGGTCGGATGTCTGATAATCGGGGGGAAGGTAAATGCTATAGTTAACATTTTGATCCAGTATTTTGCTCTCCATTTCGAGACTTTCCAAAACGGTTCCCGGTTGGAAAAAAGCCGATGAGTTCAATTCCTGGGCATTAACTTTGAGAAAGGATAGGATAAGCAGGCTTAGGATAATGCAATTTTGTTTCATTTTATTTTGAATTGGGTTTAATGTACTTATTATGGCTGAAGTAACCTGGTATTAATCATATTCATATCCCTTTGAACAGGTGCCCCTGGTGACGCAGGGAATCGACTGATTTTATCGATATACAGATCGGTTACATTCCTTGTTTCCAAACCATGAGTATAAAAACTCTCAAATTCTCCTTCCCAGGAAAGTTTGAAATTTTCAAAATGTAATCCACGGGTATTTTGGGCGTATAGCCCGGGGATGTCATGACGGAAAATGGCAAAAGAATGATCGGCTACCGGTCTTAAATCAAAATTCCCTCCGTATTCATTGGACAGGGGTGAAGAATGAAGAATAAAACTGATATTTTGGAATTCCACATTACGGATCTGATCCTTTTCAAATCCCCAAATTACCATGCCGGTTTCAGAATCGGCATTTACATTCGTAAACCGTATATTTGAGATCCTTCCTGCTTCCTGGTTTTCATGCCTGCTGATGGCAGATATATGTATGGGTTCGCCATTGCCCCACCAATGCCCTGAATGAAGCCGGGTTTGAATGATTATATCACTAAAGAAGAGGTTTTCAATGGTGGAAGTATCGCGGTTGAAAATCCCGATTCCCCGGTTCGATCCGTAAATGATGATATTGGAAAAGCTCAGGTTTCTGATGCCATGTTGACCGTATCCGATCCTGATCCCACTGGAACGGCTTTGAAGCAGGCAGTTACTTACCGTAACATTTTCGGTTACCTCAGCGAAATTCCCAAATTCCTCTTCCACAGGCTCGCCCTCAAGCTCTCCATCTACGTTGATTTCATCTGAAAACCCGGTAAAGATCAGTGCATCATCTCCAGCCCGTATATCACAATTGCTAACCGTGATATTTCTTGAATTGGTAAAATGAATCCCATCGCTGTTCGGTATCAGAAGGTTGTTCATTATGCTCACTCCTTCAATCCGCACGTTATCGCAATCTCCAATCCTGATGGTCCAGGTAGGACTATCCCTGAAATTTAAATCCTTTACGGAAACATTGGAGCAGTCCAGGAAAACGACCATCATTCCGGGTCTCTCCCCCTTGGCGATAGGTCCATCCTCAAAAAAGTCACCTTCTTTAAGATAGTTTTCACCCTGCCTGGTATAATTTCGTTCCAGGTCTCCGGCAATGTGCATTTTTCCAGGATCGTGAAAAGCCATACAATTTCCGTTTAGGATCCCTGAACCTGATAAAGCAATATTCTTGAGGTTGCGTCCGAAGATCATACCTCCTCTGGATTGACTTCGATCATAATCTTCCAGCGAGGTGCTCCCGTTTACGACTGCACCGTGAGAAATATGCAGTTCCACATCCGATTTCATATAGATCGTTCCTACGATAAAGTTTCCTGGAGGTACCATGACTGTACCCCCTCCATTAAGATTGCATTGGGCAATAGCCCTGTTGAATGCTTCCGAATCGATCTTACCATCGTTTGGGACAGCTCCATAATCGGCAACTTTGTAAACTTCTGTGATATCAGGATTGGAGCAGGATATGATCGTTACCATTAATAAAAAAACCAGGTATCTCATGTAAAAGAATTAGTTAGAAGTTTGTGCTTTCCAGACCAATTTTGCAATTAAAATTCCATACTTATTTCCATCCGTTATATTGGAAATATATTCATTTCCGGCTTCATCGCTGAAGATTTCACAAGCGATCACTCCCGGAAGTCTGGTTACAAAATAATCGCTCACATCACCCTGTCCGAAGTTCAATGGATCCTTGCTCCGGTAGACGTAAGTACCTCTTTCCGGTCCGTGGGTCCTGAACATGTAAAAATATCCTTTCTTATAAACCACGGCCGGGGATTCGGGTAGCCAGCGATGTCCTTCACTGGCTTTGTCATATTGGGCAATTTTCCAGTCAGACCAGTCTGTAAGGTTTTCAGAGGTTCTTACATAAATCGCCCCACAAGTCCGGTCCATATTGTGATGTCCGCAATAATACATGTACCATTTTCCATTGTGCAGAATGACGTTTTCGTCTCTTGCAGCACCCGGACCTACGGCAACACGACTAAAGCCGGTATCGTTCCTGTGCCTCTCCCAATTGAGTCCGTCGACCGAAGTCATAAGGCAAATTTGCTTGTCGGCAGAATCATAACTGGGTGTTAAACCTGCAGGGTTCCCCATCCTGTCCAGACCACTGTCATAGCCGCCATAAAACATGTAATATTTATCCTTATGTTTGATTACATAAGGTGACTGGATAAACTCCTGATTCATCCAGTCTACCAGACTTTCACCGGCAGACCTTTCCGCCCTTATGATTTCACCTGTAAGTTCCCAGGGACTTTGAGTCAGGGAGTCTGCCTGCCAGTGACAGAGTATCCTTCCAACAGCGGTGTGTCTTACACAGGCCCATAGGTGCCATCGCCCGTCTTCCGCTTTAAATATGCAATGATCATTAGGCTGATTAGGCTGCCTGCCCTCAACCGGTTCAGGTTGCAGGCCCAGTCCGCTTAGGTCTGGTTCAGGACCGATAACCTGCCATTCCGAATTTATGACTGGAATAAGCTTTTCCTCATTTTCAAAGGGTTTTATACAAGAGCCGAGTACAAAAATGAGTATTAGCAGAAGCCAATATATATCCTTGAAACAGGCTATTTTATGATCCGTCTTCATGGTGTGGAATTTGAGGCGGTTATTGTTCTTTTACAGTAAAACCATAACTTCCCGAGGGTATATCCAATGTCAGATAACCTGCATCCAGGGAGACCATTTCTATGCTTTCAGCAGAAGTAAATTCCCCATTACTCAGCAAAACCCTGTCAATCTCCAAAACTTCCGGATTCTGGAAACCTGAAATGGGAATATGGACTTCCGCACTGCTGTTTGTAGGTATGGTAACATCCAGATGGAGACTACCCTTATCTTTGCTCCAATAGGCGCGAAGCATTCCATACGGGGTTTCATAGTCTACGGTTACCCAATCCAGACCTTCCGCCGGCATGGGTCTTATTTTAATTTTCTTAAAACCTGGCTCCATGGCGCTGATTCCTGCAAGGTGGCTGAAATACCATTCACCCACAGAGCCCAATGCAAAATGATTTCTGGAATTCATTCCTTCGGGACGCTCGGTATCACTATTCCATAATTCCCACATTGAGGAGGCTCCTTTTTTCACCATATAGCCCCATGACGGATATTCCGTATTTATTGCTGTCTTGTAGGCAGATTCATGTTCCCCGTAATTACTCAGGGTAGGGAGGAGCAGGTTGGTTCCCAGGAAGCCGGTTGTGGGATGAAAACCTCTGTCTTTTACATCCTTAATTATGTTTCCAGCAGTAACCGGTTTAAGGCTGTCGGGTGTCAGGCTGAAATTAAGAGGGATAAGATTCGCAGTTTGCGTTCCCCAGGGATAATTCAGGCTGTCTTTCAGAAAAAACCTCTTATGGAAGGCTTCTGCAATCGAATCTGCCAGGGAGGAATAGTATTTTTGATCCCCGGTGTAGCCCAAAACACCGGCAGCCTTTGCCAGGAGTCCGGTGCTATGGTAATAATATGCAGCAGAAATTGGGGCTGTCGGTGATTTAACCACGCTGATCCAGTCGCCGTATCCCTCCCAATCACCTTCGGTTTCACTCCAGCGATAAATATGGTCTTCACTTTTACGCTTCATAAATTCTACCCATTCCTTCATGCCTTCATAATAGTCGCTCAGGATGCGGGTATCCCCATAGAAATTATAAACTACCCAGGGAACAACTGTAACGGCATCTCCCCATCCCGCCTTGGCGGGTCCGCCGACCACAATGGCCGGATTAACATCGTACACATAGCCAGATTCATGCTGACTATCTGTAATGTCGCGCATCCATTTGTAATAAAAAGCATTCATACCCATATTGTAGCAACTGGTAGGAGCGAAGATCTGTGCATCTCCCATCCATCCAAGTCTTTCATCCCTTTGCGGACAATCGGTGGGTACGGAATGCATGTTTCCTTTCTGGCCATTGAGTATGTTCTTCCATATTTGATTCAGTAAATCGTTGGAGGAGGCAAATCTGCCTTTTTCTTCAGCACTGGAATAGAACCTGAGTCCGGTAAGATTAGATGCATCCGGTTTTCCTTCGAATCCTTCCATTTGAACATATCTGAAACCGTGATAGGTAAAGTGCGGTTGCCAGCTTTCATTGCCGGATCCATTCAGGATGTACCTGTCGGTTGCTTCAGCAGAGCGGAGATTTTCCTGAGCAACGGTACCGTCTTTGTGCAAAAGCTCGGCGAACCGAAGGGTTATCGTATCCCCATTTTTGCCATTAATCCCCGATATACGGGCAATACCTACCATATTGATTCCCATATCATATACAAACACACCGGGTTGTACCTCTGAAACCGAGACCGGTACAAGGGTATCTGTGATCTGAATCGGAGGGGCTTTTTGCGCAGACAGGCTAAGATCGCCCAGGCTGGTTTTTTTTACCGGAAGCCAGGAATCGGTGTTTAGACCGGGTTCCGACCACATTGGAATTTCAAGTCTGGAATCGTAAGTTTCACCGTGGTAAATGGTATTTTCGGCAATAGGAGACAATTGGGCTTTCCATTCCTCGTTTGTGGAAACAACTTTCTTTTCTCCGTTTTTCAGTGTGATTTCCAATTGAAGCAAAGCCTTGAGAGGACCTTTTGAATAGGCGACTCCTCCACGCCAGCCAAGGCCGCTGGACCACCACAGGTTTCCCATCAGCATTCCTGCTGCATTTTCTCCCTTTTTAAGTAGAGAAGTTACATCATACACCTGATATTGCAGTCTTACATTATAATCTGTCCATCCGGGAGTCAACAAATCCTTACCTACTCTCTCCCCATTCAGAAACAGAACGTAGTTACCCAATCCGGAAACATAAGCCCGGGCCGATTCAATGCCCTCCGGAATTTCAAATTCGTTTCGAAAAATCAGGGATCTGGGTCTCTCCGCGGTAAAAGGAGGTAGTTTATCTCTGTATTCCTCAGGATCAAAGCTGATCCAGTCTGCCTTCCAGTCATCCGGACTCAAAAAGCCGGTTTCAAAGAAAGCGGGTGATTCTGCCTTGAATTTATCCCCTTTGTTGGTTGTAACCTCGACTGTCCAGAAGTATCGCGTAGCCGATTGCAGTTCCGGTCCCTCATAGGGAATGAAAACTGACTCATCCGACTCAATTTTCCCGGATTCCCATACATCGGCTTTGCCCGGCTTAAGTTTTGAAGGTTCTGAGGCAACCAGAATAGTGTAATCCTGTTGAAAGGTGTTTCGCGTGGTATCGTTTAATTTCCACGAAAATCTGGGATTTATAACATCAAGTCCGATGGGATTAATGCTGTATTCCGTTTTCAGGTCCGTTAGTTTGTCATTTTTCTGGAACCAGTCACAGGAAGCAACAAAAAGGAGAATTGCAATTACAGGGATAATGTACTTTTTCATACCGGTAGTATTAGTTGGCAATTAGATTTATAGTCATCAAATATAGAAATTATCAATGACAGACCCACACTAATTTCCGGCTTATCTAAGGTGAATTTTGAGGTAGAAACTAGCAATGATCAATCGTCAAAAACGATCTCATAGTACAAAGTTTCGTTTTCTTTCCCAGACAGATAAAATTTCCCTTTATTAACTAAAATTCGCTCTGTGGTCCTTTGTC
>CAZNFR010000115.1:0-8720 GCA_964572225.1 uncultured Bacteroidaceae bacterium | reverse complement strand
ACGTACGGTTCTTAGGAGAGGGAGTGCCAGCAATGGCACTTTCTTATCCGACCGCGCGGCCCACCCGCTGCTCCGCTCCGGGCTTCATCAGCACAGCCGGATAACCTGCTCCGGACCCTTTGCTCCGATCCCGGCTTAACACTCCGCTTACACGCCCATTTTAACCGCTTAAGGCAAGATAAAGCCACCGGCCACCGCGCGCAAGGTCAAGGTGAATTTTAAAGAAAAAATTTGGTTGTTGGTCCGAAATGGGCAGCAACCAATATCCCAGGCTAACTGCTCCGAAAGGAGTCCAATGCAGCAAATTTTTTCATTAAAAACCTTGCCTTCCCCCGCTGGCTTTGGAAGTTGCCTAAGCGGTAAAAATGCACTGCTCTGTCAAAACGGGCTGGTTTTTTTCTTTTAACTGAAATCTCAAATATTTTTTCAATTAAAAGAAAAAGTTATACTTTTAGAATGAAAGTGAAGTTCTTTGAACGGGCCGGTTTGCCGGAAGTCTGGCAGTGATGAATGGCTTGATTTTATTGGAGTAGTTGGTAATGTTGCCGCAAACCAAGGGGTCTTGATTGCTTGTATAGGTCGATCCTGGTTCAATTATTGATCAATAAATACGATATTATTAGTCATTTTCCCGAATTATTCATTCCCCTCCATAGCAGCTCCGCCCAGGCTCATGATCTGGTAGCCTGAGGTACTTACACTCGAGGGTTTGTTGGGATTGACATCCAGGACTTCCATGGTGGTGCGGGAGTTGTCGCTCTTTTGGGTTTGTTCCATTTCCATGACAAATCCTCCATAATAACCTACATTGGCCGCGGCAATATAATTGGAATTCAGCATATTGGCCCACAAATCTGCCGGGAGATCATCGGTCATCCACAGGGAGGTGTGGCTTTCCTCGTCCTCATAAACATACTCGTCACAGCGATAGCCGGCAATGGTTTTGGTACGGCCTGTTTTTTTCAGATTATCATTGTACGCCGCATAATCGGGCATCTCTGTTTCTTCTTCCGTCATGTCGTCGTTATAATTCGAAAGGGTATCGACCATCGCCTGATATTGAGTTACCATCCCGGTTTTTTGTCCGTCATTCTCGGTAAGAATGATCATACTGCCTTCAAGGTAGTCAAAGATTATGGTTGAATGGGCCTCTTCCTGGTTAAACTCCATGGCAAATCCGGAATGATCCTCATTCATGTAGGTTGTGTAATTGATGGGTCCGTCGGTATTCCCCTTGCCATCCCAGGTTTGGACCACCATCCGGATATCTCCGGTATAGGAGTAGGATTCTTTAACATTGGCTGCATCCATGCTGATCCCCATGGCTTTGAGCATGGCTGCCGAGCGTGCGTCGTAATCAGCGCTACCCTCTGAAGCGGGAGGGACAGAATCCGGTTTTTCTTCCTCTCCTTCCAGGGCCGCATCAAAGGCCTTATCTACCTGTTTGTCTACCGCTTCGTTCATTTCTCTTGTAAGTCGTTCATCTGCCTTTTGCTGCGCTCTTTTGGAAGCCTGATTCATTTTTTTCTTCAGGTAGTTTTCGACTTGTGCATGGGTGTTCATAGTCAGTGATGTCGCAATCAGTACCATTAGAAGGGAAAATACTCGTGCCATTTTTATTATTTTTTCAGGGTTAGGGTTTGGATAGAAAAATAATTTCCGGAAATTTACTTTCCGGTTCTATCCGTAAATTTAACAAGTAATTCTTTTAATGGTTCACCCTCACACATTTTTGTAAATGGAAACCCAAACTTTTAAATGCGAAGAATGCGCCATGCGCAAAAAGGCAGAGTTAAAACCCCGCTCCTTCATGGCCTGGTTCTGGAGGTGGCATACCAAATGGTGCCCGGGCTGGAAGGAATACCAGCGTTATCTTGCTCAGAACCCCAATGCCTGAGGGGGTTTACCGGCACACTTTCTGAATATAATCCAGGATTTTCTGTCCGCGGTTTTTAAACCCCGGACTGGAGTCAGGGAATTGTTCTCTGATAATCTCGCTCAGTTCATACCCAAGCTCGGGGTAATCGGTCAGATAATTGGCGATGATCTGCATGGCGAAGACTTTCACTGCCGTAGTTTTTTTCCGGTCGGAGATCCACTGAAAACAGGTTTCGATGAGCAAACCCTGAAGGTCTTCATCTTCGACCTTATGCCTTTCCAGGATTTTCAGGGTATTCCTTCTTGTGCCGGGATGGGTGAAGGCATTCATCTTTTCTATGATGGCTGGTATCCAGGGTTCTATCAGTCCGGGATTTTCGGCCGAGATGATCTCCGCCACCCAGGCTGCCCTGGGAGGGACCGGATCATGGTCATTGAGCATCAGGGAGATGATCTTTTCCAGGTTCCCGGGATCATTCCCTGCTGCCTTTGCCACGTAGTGCATGTTGAAATGGGAAAGTTCCTGCAGCAACTGATCCCTGAATTCCTTTTCCGAGGGATTATTTTTCACCGATCATTTTCTTAGGATCCACCCATTCATCAAATTCTTCGGAGGTAAGATACCCCAGGTCCAGGGCTGCTTCCCGAAGCGTGGAATTGTCTTTGAAGGCTTTCTTGGCAATCTCTGCGGCTTTTTCATACCCAATGTGGGTATTGAGGGCGGTCACCAGCATCAATGAGTTTTCAAGATTGATCTTCAGTCTGTCGTGGTTCGGTTCAATGTCCGAAACACAATGGTCGGTGAAAGATACACAGGCATCACCGATCAGTCTCGCCGATTCAAGAAAATTCCGGATCATCATGGGTTTAAAAACGTTCAGTTCGAACTGACCGTTGCTTCCCCCGAAATTGATGGCCACATCGTTCCCCATCACCTGGGCGCAGACCATGGTGATCGCTTCGGCCTGGGTCGGATTAACTTTACCCGGCATGATGGAGGAGCCGGGCTCGTTGGCGGGAATGAATATTTCACCTATGCCGCTGCGGGGACCGGAGGCAAGAACCCGGATGTCGTTTCCGATCTTCATCAGGCTTGCAGCCAGGGTCTTCAGGGCGCCGGATGCCTCCACGATGGCATCGTGAGCCGCGAGTGATTCGAATTTGTTTTCGGCAGTCCGGAAAGGAAGCCCGGTAAGTTTAGCAATGTTTTCGGCCACTTTATCCGAATAGCCTTTGGGAGTATTGATCCCGGTTCCCACGGCCGTGCCCCCCAGAGCGATCTCACTCAGATGGTCCAGGCAGTTCCTGACGGCTTTCAATCCGTGATCGAGCTGGGATACGTAGCCCGAGAATTCCTGTCCGAGGGTAAGCGGTGTCGCATCCATCCAATGGGTACGGCCTATCTTGACAATGTCTTTAAAGTCTTCGGATTTTTCCTTTAACGCATCCCTAAGTTTCTCCACCCCGGGAATGGTCGTTTCCACCAGCATTTTGTATGCGGCTATGTGCATGGCTGTGGGAAAAGTATCGTTGGATGACTGGGATTTGTTTACGTCGTCGTTGGGGTGTATAAGCCGGGTACCTTCACCCAGTTTGTTTCCTTCCAGCACATGGGCACGATTGGCGATCACCTCGTTGGTGTTCATGTTCGACTGTGTGCCGGAGCCGGTTTGCCATACAACCAAAGGAAACTGATCATCGTGCATTCCGGAAAGGATCTCATCACAGACCCGTGCGATCAGTCCGGACTTTTTCTCCTCCAGGACACCCAGCTCCTGATTTGTGAGGGCTGCTGCCTTTTTCAGATAGGCAAAGGCATGGATAATCTCTATGGGCATTTTGCCGTCACCAATCTTGAAATTATTGATGGAACGCTGGGTTTGCGCACCCCAGTACTTGTCGGCCGGTACTTCAACCGGACCCATGGTATCCTTTTCTGTTCTGTATTGCATGGCTGTTGTTTTTTGTTAATCCGGAATGTTGATCAGGACATGACAGATATAGAAGAGTCCGTCGCTGCCCTCGCTCATCCCCACACCGGATTGAGTGTAGGTAAGTTTATAGATGTTAGCTGTGGATTCATCCTCCAGCAGTGTGTGTACAATTGAATCGGGATTGTTGGTTGAGGAGACAAGGGTGATCCACCCGCTTCCGGAACCTCCCAGATTGGCCGATATTTCCTGTACCTTTGCGGAAATGTCGTCGCTGCCAGGCTGGTATGTTCCATTGGCCAGTCCGTTGCTGATATCCCTGGCATCCTTAAAAAGCAGGAATTGCTCTACCAACCGGTTCAATCCCTGGTCCTCCCTGAAATCGTTGATCCCGTTATGAATGCTTCTTTCCACGTTGGAGATCTGGTGGAAATCTTCATCTTTCTCACAGGAAATCAGACTAAGTGTGCAAAGGATCAGTCCGGTCGCAATAATCCTCATAAAGGAAGGGGAATGTTTTGATACTCGTTTCATACATGTTGATTTAGTGAATGAACTGATACTACGACCCGGGGGCTGAGAAGTTTGAAAAAATCTTCCCATTTAAGCTTCAAATTTATCAAAAAATCCTCTGGGTCTGAATAAAAAGGCGATGGGACAATTTGTACCCGGTATGTTTAACAAAACAAATGCTTATTGTTCATGGTATTTGCAAAAAGAAGGTATTTTTGTACCTGATCAACTATACCAACATTTGTTTTTTCTAAGGACCCCGAAATCCGGTTTTATCGGAAGGAAATCCAATTTCATAATCCATCGTTATTGTGTAATTTTATCGGACCGGATTTCCGACAGTAAGAGAATCCGACGGGATTTCCGGACTTAACATTGCTAAATCCTTATTTCGTGAAGAAAAAAATATATTATACCGGTGCTGCTGCAGTAGTCATACTAATGATGTTTGCGGCCTATTACACCTTCAGGTTTGTGATTCCTACCCGTCTGGTCCCAGGCCAGTTTGAAACTGCGTTGGTGGAAACCGGTCCCGTAATGCGAACCCTTGAAGCGCAGGGAAGCGTAGTCCCTGAGAATGAAGTATTGTTGCGGAGTTCCACCGGAGGGGTGATCGAACGTATCCTTAACAGTCCGGGAAGTCATGTCAAAGCCGGTGAGGTGATCCTCTTGCTCGATACCGAGAGTCTTCAGAAAGACATTGAGAATGCAGAGGATCAGCTGGCGGTGATGCGGAACAATCTTCGGAAGAACCGTCTGAATGCGCGGAGTACCAGGGTTGATCTGGATTACAATGTAGAGACCCGGAAGCTTAAGATCGCCTCCATCCAGTCTGAGTTGGCAGATCAGGAGCAGTTGCTTGATGTTGGAGGGATTTCCCCTGCCAGAATTGCCAAGACCCGGCAGGAACTGGTAATGGCCGAAAAGGAACTGGAGACCGTTCAGCAGAAAAACTCCATACGGCTCCAGCAACTCGATGCGGAAGAGGAGGGGCTTCAGCTTCAGATCAGGATGAAGGAAAAGGAGGTTGAAGACAAAAAGGAGTCTTTGAGGGAAATGATCATCAAAGCTCCTTCGGCAGGGATTGTGTTGAACATTTACGGGAAGGAAGGGGAAAAATTCAATTCCGGTGAACTTCTGGTGCAGATGTCGGATATGACCTCTTTTAAGATTTCTGCATCGATCGATGAACAGTATGCCGATGTGGTAAAAACGGGGGGCAGGGTTTATGCCTGGGTCGATAATGAGCCACTGCCGGGGCAGATTGGAAGGGTGCTGCCGGTAATTGAGAATAACAAGGTGAATTTTGAGGTTTTCCTGGAAGAAAGCAGCAATCCCAGTCTTATCCCCAATATGAAAATTGATCTGAACGTGGTTACTTCATCGCGCGACAGTGTGCTGAGAGTACCGCGGAGTCAGGCATTCGACAATTCTGAGCGCCAGAACATGTTCATTATTAACGGAAACAAAGCCCTGAGAAGGGAAGTGATCACGGGTCTGAAGGGGACCGACTATATTGAGATTGTATCCGGACTGGAGAAGGGGGACAGGGTAATAACTTCGGATGTTTCCTCGTTCAGACATATGAAAGAGGTAGAAATTGAGAATTAGAAATTTTTTTGGAATATGTTAATCCGTAAGGGAGTATTTTTTTTAGTATTTTTTACCTGGATGGTACCAGGGAAGAATTGTATGGCACAAGAGGGAGATACCCTGTATCTTAGTTTAAGAAATGTTGTTGACCTGGCCATCAGCCAGTCTTCTGCCGTTAAAAATGTTCAGAACCAGAATGTGAATTATTTCTGGCGGTGGAAAAATTTTCAGTCCAGGTTCCGCCCCCAGCTTATGCTGAGAGGGGATCTCCCCAATTACCAGCAAACCACTACGCCTGTGCAGCAACCGGACGGGAGTTTTCAGTTCAAGCAAATATCGAATCTGCAAACCTCTGCGAGTCTTTCTCTTAATCAATCCATCCCACAACTGGGAACCAGTGTATATGCTGCCACATCTTTGTTTCGCATAGAGGATTTTAACAACAATACCCTGGAATTTTCGGGTACTCCTTTCTCTGTCGGTTTTGTTCAGCCTATTTTTGCGTATAACTGGATGAAGTGGTCCAAAAGGACTGAACCCTTGGTATATGAAGAAGCCAACAAAAATTTTGTAGAATCCATAGAAGAAATTTCGTTACGATCTACGATCCGGTTTTTTCAGTATCTGAAGGTTCAAACAAATTTCAGTCTGGCTCAAAGCAACCTGAAAAACAGTCAGGATAATCTCAAGATTGCGGAGGCCAAAAGGGCATTGGGACAGATCTCCGAAAATGATTTTTCACGCATTCAGCTCTCCGTCTTTAACGCAAGAAAGGCACTCAATAAGGCTAGAATGGATCTGAAAAACGCAGATTTTGAATTGAAATCTTACATTGGGCTGGACCAGGAGGAGGTGATAGGTTTAACTATTCCGCTGAATATGATACTTTTTGAAATAGATCCCCAGAAGGCTCTTACGGAGGCAAAGGCAAACCGGAAGGAAACCCCGCTATTCGAGCGCAGGTTGCTTATGGCAGAAAGGGAGCTTGAAGAGGCCAAAAGAAATTCAGGGCTTAGTGCCACGCTTAGAGGTAGCTACGGAGTTTCAAACAGCGCCCCTTTATTACCTGAAGTTTATGAAAACACAGAGACGGAACAGATCATAAGACTCACCCTTAGTGTTCCCATACTGGATTGGGGTCGTTCTGCTTCGGCTGTCAGACTGGCCGAATCGGAGCGTGATTTGATCGTTTATGATGTCCAGCAGGATAAGATGGATTTTGAACGGGAGGTGATCGTGCAGGTAGAGCAGTTCGGGTTGCTCAGGGACCAGCTTACCACTGCCGAGGAAGCCGACAAGGTTGCGGGGAACGGATATCAGATTGCCCTCCGTAAGTTTCAAAACGGGGAGATCAGTATTACCGATCTGAATATTAGCCTACAGGAGCGTGAGTCGGCAAAAAGAGACTACATAGAATCCCTGGAAGATTACTGGGTAGCTTACTTCAATCTCAGAATTCTGACGCTCTACGATTTTGAAATGAACCGGAAAATTGACTACACCAATCCGGCTATTGAGGATTAGGGCTAGCTTGAAAATTCCATGAGAAAGGCCTTAATAAAGGGGTTGATGTTCCCGTCGAGCACGTCCTGTACGTTACCGGTTTCGGTATTGGTCCGGAGATCCTTCACCAGTTTATAGGGATGAAGTACATAATTCCGGATCTGTGAGCCCCATTCTATCTTTTTCTTGGAATTTTCGATTTCGGCCTGCTTTTCCATTTTCTTTCGGAGTTCCAGCTCGTAGAGATGGGAACGGAGAATGCGCATGGCGTTATCGCGGTTTTTACCCTGACTCCGGGTTTCGGTGTTTTCGACGGTGATCCCGGTGGGGAGATGTCTGACCCTAACCCCGGTTTCCACCTTGTTCACATTTTGTCCGCCGGCACCGCTGGAACGAAAAGTATCCCATTCCAGATCAGAAGGATTGATGATGATCTCGATATCGTCGTCGACCACAGGTGAAACGAAAACCGATGCAAAGGATGTATGCCTTCTTGCGTTGGAATCGAAGGGGGATATTCTGACCAGGCGGTGGACGCCGGTTTCAGCCTTTAAATACCCGTATGCATAATCACCGGTAAATTCAAGGGTAACGGATTTAATTCCTGCTTCATCGCCGGGCAGCATGCTGATCTCTTTAATTTTGTATCCATTCCTTTCTCCATAGCGCAGGTACATCCGCATCAGCATTTCGGCCCAATCCTGGCTCTCGGTTCCGCCTGCACCGGCGTTGATCTTCAGGATGGCACCCAGTTCGTCTTCTTCTTTGCCCAGCATATTACGGAATTCAAGGTCTTCCATGATCTCAAGGGTTTGCTCGTATTGCCGGTTGAGATCCGATTCCTCTGCCTCACCCTCCTGATAGAATTCCATCATCACCTGCAGTTCTTCCAGGCTTGTGGCTACTTTCCGGTATCCTTCCGTCCAGCTTTTCAGTCTTGAAATCTCTTTGAGTTTTTTTTCGGCCTCCCTGGGATCATCCCAAAATCCGGGTTCCCGGGTTATTTTTTCTTCTTCCTGAATGGTATTTAGTTTGCCATCGATGTCAAAGATGCCTCCTTAACGCATCCAGGCGCTTGCTGAGGTCTTTGTAGTCTTCTGTAGAAATCATTGTGTTAATTTTGGGTAAAGATAGGGAAAAATGGGGATAAGAAGAATGGGGATTTGGGGATTTAGGGATTTGTGTAAACCTCTAAACCCCTAAACCCCTAAACCCCTAAACCCCTAAACCCCTAAACCTCTAAACCCCTAAACCCCTAAACCCCTAAACCCCTAAACCCCTAAACCCCTAAACCCCTAAACC
>CAZNFR010000114.1:0-8927 GCA_964572225.1 uncultured Bacteroidaceae bacterium | reverse complement strand
CCAATTTTCAGACTGGCGGCAATCAGAACGGAGGTTTTCAGTTCAATCATCCTCAGGTATTCATCCTCCGAAACATCAAAACGATCCTCAAAATTCATATCAAGCATCTGGCCTTCACAAACTTCGAGAGCTGTTTGGTTGTAACAATCCATTACCTCCCTGAGAACTGTGGGTTTAACATTGGATACCAGCCTGCCGGCAAGGATAGACATGGCATCACCGGAAAGTATGGCGGTATTATCGTCCCATTTTATATGCACGGTCTCCTTCCCTCTTCTGATCCCGGAATTATCCATCAGGTCATCATGCAACAGAGTGAAATTATGAAATACCTCTATCCCCAGAGCCGGGGAGATTGCCGGGGTAACATCGTCCGCAAAAACATTGGCGCCAAGAAGTACCAGGGCGGGTCGGATCCTTTTCCCACCGTTGGAGAGAATATAGCGAACAGGCTCATAAAGATTGGCAGGATCTGAAGGGAGATTAATCCCGGACAGTTCCTTTTCGATAATTCTCTGGGCATCTGAAAGGCTTAGCATAGGTAATTTAATTTGCCAACCTAAAGTAGCACTAATTATTGAATCAGACAACCACAAATAATTGGTCCGCCTTTTGTGATTTATTAACAGTCAACCTAAGTTTATAAATCTGGTTTTGAATTTTTAAGCCTTATATTTGTGGAATTTAATTTGAGAATTATGAATATACAAGCTTGGATAATTCCAGCCTTTTTGCTGTCTTTTTTTACGTTTTCAACCACCCAGGCACAATACGAAATTGAGGTGAGCATACCTGATTTTGCCGGAGACACGCTTCTTTTCGGACATTACCTCAACGAGTCTATTATGCTGAAGGATACCTTCTTCCTGGATTCCGGTGGAAATGACAGGTTAAAAGGGCAAAAAAGCCTTCCTCCGGGCATGTATACCCTTTATTTCCCCAACCGCACACGTTTTGATCTTCTCATAGACCAGGATCAGGTTTTCAGTCTTAAAACCGATACGGTCGACTTATTAAATCGAACAGAATTCAAAGGTTCTGAGGATAACGAAGTCTTCTATCACTATCTTGCATTTCTTGAAGAACAACGTAACAGGATGAATCGCATAAGACAGCGGATCACCGCCCCGGTCAATTCATCCGACTCCCTGCAGGCAACTGAAGAAATGAAGGAAGTGAATGAAAAAGTGAAAAACTATATCGACAGGGTTATAAAGGAAAATGAACCAGCCTTCGTTTCAACCTTTCTTTTGTCTATGAAGGAAATTGATATTCCGGAACCTCCCCGTGATGATGCCGGGAATATTATCGATTCCACTTTTCAGATGAAGTATTACAAGGAACATTACTTTGATAATTTTGATATCTCTGATGTGCGTCTGCTCCGTACTCCCATGTATGAGAATAAGCTGATGAATTATCTGGACCGCTGGGTTTATCCGGTTCCTGATTCCCTTTATAAGGAGGTTGACATGCTGGTATCAAAATCAAGAAGCGATACCTTGCTATTTAAATATATGCTTACCACCCTGCTAAATTACTATGCGAAAAGCAAATACGTAGGGATGGATGCAGTATATGCCTACATTGCAGATAAATACTATATTCAGGAGGCAACCTGGTCCAGTCCTGATTTTATTGAAAAGCTGAGAGAAAGAGTCGAAAAAATTACCCCCCTGGTTATTGGGAAAAAAGCACCGGACGCCCAACTGGTAAATGTTTCGGATGATCATTTTATTCTGGCAGCCGAAGATACTGCAGTAAAACGCAATCCCTACGTAGGTGATTTTTTCAACCTTCATGATGTGGGTGCAGAATACATTATTCTTTATTTCTGGGAAGCCGACTGCGGACATTGCCGGACGAATATCCCCAAACTTCATGAGCTTTATCATGATAAGCTGAAAGATATGGGTGTCGAGGTAGTTGCAGTGAACATGCTGGGAGGGGTTGAAGGTAAGGTTAAATGGATAGATTTTGTAAATGAGCATGCCCTTTATGACTGGATCAATGCCTGGAATCCTTATGATTTTGCATACCGGGAGGCCTATGATCTCAGCAGTTCCAACCTTATGTATTTATTGGACAGGGATAAAAACATAATTGCTAAAAGAATCAATGCTGAACAGGCAGAAATGATAATCGAAGCTAAAATGAAAGAAGGAGAATAGCTTCATAATAACGCAGATTTACTATGGAGAGAAAACTTTTACTGGAAGACGGAACCCTACTGGAAGGGACTCCTTTTGGGGCAGATACATCCATTGCCGGTGAAGTAGTGTTCAATACCGCCATGACCGGTTATCCTGAAAGTCTGACGGATCCTTCCTACAAAGGACAAATACTGGTGCTTACCTATCCTATTGTAGGGAATTACGGGGTTCCCAATTCAGATGAAGAAAACAAATTGCTTAAGTTTTTCGAATCTTCCACCTTACATATTTCCGGATTGGTGATTTCTGACTACAGCGAGGATTATTCTCACTGGAATGCAGGAAAGAGTCTGGGTGACTGGCTGAAGGAGCATAATATACCCGGAATTTACAATATTGATACCCGTAAGCTCACCAAAATTTTGAGGGAAAAGGGGTCCATGCTTGGCAAAATTATTCATGAAGATGAGCAGGTGGAATCTTATGACCCCAATCAGGACAATCTGGTTGCACAGGTAAGCATTGGGAAAAGGGAAGTTTACGGAAAAGGAAAATACCGGATCCTGTTAATTGATTGCGGTGTAAAGTACAATATTATTCGTTACCTTTTGGAGCGCGATACCACGGTGATTCGTGTACCCTGGGACCATGATTTTCTGAATGAAGATTACGACGGATTGTTTATATCCAATGGACCGGGCGATCCTAAAAAATGTGATATCACCATCAAAAACCTGATCCGGGCTTATGAAACCGATAAACCCATTTTTGGAATTTGCCTGGGAAATCAATTAATGGGACTTGCAGCAGGTGCCGATACCTATAAACTCAAATATGGTCATCGCAGTCATAATCAACCGGTCATTAATGTTCAGACCAAACAGGCATACATTACCTCTCAGAATCATGGTTTTGCGATCAACAACAACAGTCTTCCCAAGAGTTGGAAGCCACTTTTTGTAAATCTGAACGACCAGACCAACGAGGGAATGATTCATGTGGAAAAGCCTTTCTTCTCCACTCAGTTTCACCCGGAAGCCTCGGGTGGACCAACAGATACAGCATACCTCTTTGATGAATTTATCGACAGGATCAAAGAATATAAGGGAGAGGCCGTATCGCAGGATTAAATCTGGTTTTCCCGGAACCAGGACCCATATTATAAACAAATAAGGCTGAAGAACGGTTATTGAACTATTATGAGGTTTATTCCGTTGATCATATTGGTGTTGCTTTTCAGGCCTTCAATTGCTCAGTTTTATGACAATGGACAGCCGCCCTCATCCATAAAGTGGGATAAGATAGAATCCCCGAATTTTACCGTAATTTATCCTGAGGAAATTCCCGATATTGCCAGGCGCTTTCTTATTCTCCTGGAGAAGAACTATTTTCTTCAAAGCCCTGATTTTTCGCATGAGCCTACCAAGATCCCGGTCATTCTTCACAATCAGACCGTGCGGTCAAATGGATTTGTAACCTGGGCTCCAAAAAGAATGGAGATCTACACCCATCCTGATGTAAATTCCAATTCCCAGGAATGGCTTGAATTGCTTGCTATTCATGAATTTCGCCATGTACTTCAGGTGGACCGGCTAAATTCCGGAATTACAAAAGTATTAACGACCCTAATTGGTGAACAGGGAATTGGACCTGCGGCAGGAATGAGTCCTTTTTGGTTGCTCGAAGGGGATGCCGTCTTTGCAGAAACTCAACTATCGGAATCCGGCAGGGGCAGACTACCTTCCTTTGAAATGGGCATCAAAGCCAATCTCCTGGAAAATGACCGGTACTTTTCCTATACGAAATCATATTTGGGATCCTATCGTCATTATGTCCCTAATTATTACCAATACGGGTATCAGATGGTAAGCTTCGGAGTTCAGCAATACGGGGAGGATTTTTGGAGCCTGGCTTTTGAAACCATTGGGAGAAAACCCTGGCAGATTGATCCATTGGGATTTTATCTGAAAAAACACACAGGCTCGAAGAAGCAGGCTCTTTACCGGGAAACCATGGATTACCTAAAGGTTCACTGGAGCAATGCCTTGGAAATGAGGGGTTATGAAAAAAAAGAATCCCTTAATTTTCCTGCGGTACGGGGATTCACCTCTTACCATCACCCTCAGATCTATAAGGATTCCATGATCATTGCAGTAAAAAGCGGTCTGAGCATTATTGACCGGATTGTATTAATTGAGCCTTCAGGAAAAGAAAAGATATTAGCAATCCCTGGCTTTATGAATTCCGGAAGGATTGACCTTCAGGGCGATAAAATAATCTGGGATGAACTTATGCCGGATATACGCTGGTCTAACAAAACCTCTTCGGTATTGAAGGAGCATACTGTGGGGACAGGGCAGACACGTATTCTTCACTGGCAAAAGCGTTATTCCTCCCCGGCCTGGTCCGGAAGCGGGGATACTCTGGTGGCAGTGGAAACAACCCCGGATAATCATTTCAATCTGATTTTTATTTCCGCTCTTGATGGAGGGGTATTGGCACGGACTCCTTCACCCGGTAATGTTCAACTATTGGAACCCGAGTGGTTGGATGGAACCGACAGGATTGTTTCGGTCGGACTGGATAGCAGGGGAAAAAGCCTTTTGCAGTTCGATCGAAGTGAAGATCGATGGGAGGAACTTTTATGGTTGGGGCCTTATGAAATTACCCATCCTGTTTCGGCAGGGGATTATTTGATCTTCAATGCTACCTATGAGGGGGTGGATGATATTTATGCGTATGATCTTCGTTCAGCAGAAATAAAAAAAATAAGCTACAGCAAATACGGGGCGTTCGAACCCGCAGTCAATAGCCAGGGAAACATTATTGCCTGGTCCGATTTCAGTCAGTTTGGCTTTAATGTAATCCTGGATACCCTCGATCTTGACGGGTTGCTGCCTCATTCCCTTGACGGAGATGTAAAGGAACAGCCGTTTTTTCGGTATGGAGATGCAGATCCTCAAACTCCGGAAAGGTTAAATTTCACTCCCGATCTGAAGACCGAACCCGAAAACTATTCAAAGCTGAAAAATCTTTTTCATATTCATAGTTGGGCTCCCTGGTATCTGGATTATTTTGACCCTGAGCTTGCAGATCCCCGTGTTAATCCGGGCATCAGTCTTCTGTCCCAAAATCTTCTTTCCACTGCCTTCTCCCAGTTGGGGTATGAATACGATCAGGGTGATCATCTTTTTCATGCGGGTTTTACTTACAGGGGATGGTGGCCAGTTCTGGATTTTAGGTACGATTATGGCGGGAGCCCGGTTATCAATACCTTCGCAGAAGAAACCCCGGGGGAAGTAAGTCCGAATTCCTCCTTCAGTTTCGGCAGCTGGATCCCCTTTAATCTGACATCCAGCAGGTGGATAACCGGATTTCAGCCATCACTCAGACTTTCCTATAACAGCGAATATTTTTTCTCTCCTTCGGAAAACCGCTATAAAAGAGGAATGACCTATTTAACCACCTCTGGGTATTTCTACAGTTACCAACGAACGGCCCTCAGGGATCTGCAACCGAGGTGGGGTCTTATCATGGATTACAGAGCAAGGATGACTCCCTTCGAAGATGAGCAGTTTGGGAATATTCAGTCCTTCAGAACAATTTTTTATGTGCCGGGACTGATCAGGAACCAGGGCCTAAGGATCCTGATTGAAACCCAAAAGCAAAACCCCGTAAGGTATTACTTCAGCAACCAGATCGGTTTTCCCAGAGGGTATGATCCCTTGATCGCAGACAGACTGACAAGGTACAGTTTTGATTATGTTTTTCCGGTGGCGCACCCTGATCTAAGGATCGATCCTGTTTTCTATCTGAAAAGAATAAGGGCTTCTTTCTTTTCGGACTACGTTAAGGGGGAAGATTTTAATGTGTTGCTCTCCGAAAATCAAAGACTCACTTCAGCAAGTTTTCATTCCCTGGGCGCCGAGCTCTATTTTGATTATCATTTGTTTCGATTGTTATTCCCGATATCAACCGGGTTACGATTTTCCTATCTCTATGACTCCGGAAATTATTCCGTTGAACCCCTCCTCAACATTTACCTCAATCGTTTTTAGGGGAAGAAAATACTAAGTCCCTGCCAGAATCGTATTATTTTTGCGTTTATCAAGTCATGGACAGTCCGGACAACATATTCAAGGAATTTAACTCAAAGCCTTTCTCACTGAAGCGCTTTATTAGTGAGCATAAAGCAGGAATCCTGGGAACCCTGGCTTTTCATATGCTCTTACTCATTGTTTTCCTGTCCATGGAAATCAATCGATATCAAAAGATCAGTGAACTCGACATTGTTTTTGAATATCCCAAAGAGGAGCCTGAACCCACTGAGGAAGAGAAACTGGAAGAAGAACGAAGGGAAAGGTTCGAACAACTGCTTGAGCAGCAGATACAGGAGAGTAACAGGGCAGTCAATATGTCCAGACTTGAGGAAGAGATCAGTACAGAAAAATATGTGGAGGAAATTGAAAGCGAGCTTGAATCGGAAAGATCGGATGACTGGCTTCGCCAGCAGGAAGAATTGAAGGACATCATTGATAAGGGTGAAATGGTTCCCGTAAAAGAAGAACCGGTCAAAGAAGAGGATAAGCCGGAGTTTAGCGGACCCACCAATATTAGCTATCGGTTTCTGGATGAACCCCTGACCCGAAGCACGGTTCATTTACCAATCCCTGTATACAAGTGCAAGGGTCATGGAAAGGTAGAAGTTCGGATAATCGTTAATAACTCGGGAACGGTTACTTCTACCAAAGCCACGGTGACCAGTGCATCCGAGGATCCGGAATGCCTTGCTGAAGTGGCAGAAAGGTATGCTTCGCGGACAGTTTTCCGGGGGGACCTGAATGCACCTAAAAATCATGAAGCGATCATTACCTATCAATTTATCGCTCAATAGAAAAAATGAATCGGTAAGATCGCCCATTCAGGAGTAAGCGGCAGCCTTTAAATTTTGTATCTTTAGAGGTAACTTTTTGATAAATATTGCGTTTTCACTTAAGAATATACCCTAACAACAAACCCATGGCCGGAATCAGATTTTTGCTTGGTTTCATCCCTTCGACCTCCAAAATTGAAGAAGCGGATGATAACCTGCGCAGGGAATTCAAGGAATTCAAAGAGTACGAGAATTCCGATGAATTGAAACGTTTCAATGAACTGGAAAAAGAAGTCAATTCACCCGAATTTGACATTCGAAAAAAAGAAATTCTTTCTCAGAAATACAAGAATACAGAGGAATACAGAAAAGAGCAGGAATACCGGAAGCTGGAAAGATCAGCACCCATCCGTAATTACTTTAAAGTAAAAGATTCGACTGCCCTTTCTAATTTTCAGTCCTTTCAAGATTCCGACACCCTCAAAAGGCTGAGGGAACTGGAGACTTTTGTTAAATCCGATGCCTTAAGCAAAGCCAAAGCCAATCTATCGCCCAAAGAATTCAGGAAATCGGATGAGGCCGCAAAAGAAAGGGAATATAACGCATTGCGTAAGAGTCCTCAGATAAAGAAAAATCTGAAATTTGAAAATTCCCAATCCTACAAGGAGTTTCTTCGGATTGAAGGATCAGACGAACTGAAGAGGTACAAGGAGCTCAAGGAATTCGTGAATTCACAAAAGCTTAAGGAAGTTAAGGAATACATGAACCTTTCCTCCAAAAAGAAATATGAACTGTCGGATCTTTATAAAAAAGAAGTTGATTACAAGGAGCTTAAGAACTCTGAAAAGTTAAAGTGGTTCTTTAAAACCCAAAAAAAATATCCCTTCCGTGAAATTGAAAAATGGGAGTTGGTTTTCGAGGAAGATTTTAAGGATGGCTTGAAAAACGACAAATGGCTGAGTCGTTATTTTTATGGGGATCAACTTCTGGGAAAATCCTACTCCCTTCAGGATGATTTGAGCGCCTTTACGGATAAGGAAAATTTCGAATTAAATGACGGCAGATTGAATATCATCACAAAGAAGGAAGCGTTAAAAAGCCTGGTTTGGAATCCGGTTACGGGTTTCTTTGAGAAGGAGATGGAATTTACCTCGGGTCTGATCAATACGGCCAAATCTTTTAATCAGGCTTATGGCCTTTTCAAAGCCAAGATCCGTCTGGCTTCTTCGGAGGTGAGCCAGTCTTTCTCCCTGATGTCGGACACCATGTTACCCCATATTGATATTGTAAGGTTTGAAAAGAAAAGGATACAATCCGGTAACTTTTGGAAAAACGGAAGCTCTGAGGGGATACATAAGGCAAAAACCTCGGCTCCCGGATCAAAATATACCAAAGATTTCTTTATTTATTCCATGGAATGGAGCCCCGGGAAACTGGTTTGGAAAATCAACGATGTGGAATTTAAAACTCAGACTCAGGGAGTTCCTGCCGAGAATATGTATATGATCTTCAATGCCAGTCTTAAAGACTTCACCAGCCAATCCGGTATTCCATCCCGGATGATTATCGATTGGGTTAGAGTTTATAAGCTGAAACCTGCGGAATAATTCCTATTCATCCTTAAGCACACTTGCAGGATTGGTAATGGAGGCTTTCAGGGCGTGATAACTGACGGTGACCACCGTTAGTGTGATGGTAATCAGGGCCGCGATCACGAAGGCTTCAGCATCAAGTGCATCCTTGTAAACAAAACGGTCGAGCCACTTCGAACCAAAAAAGTAGCCGGCTACCACTGCAAGAACTACCGAAACAGAGACCAGACTGAGATACGAAAAAAGGAGCATTTTTACAATCCGGCCGGCGGTAGCACCCATTACTTTCCTTATTCCAATCTCTCTTGA
>CAZNFR010000113.1:0-8951 GCA_964572225.1 uncultured Bacteroidaceae bacterium | reverse complement strand
GCATCTCCTGATTTTCGCGCTGGCCTCCCTCCTTTTGCTTTCCTCCTGTGAGAAACTGTTTTTTGAACCGGAGCCGGGAACTTCAAACATGGAAGTTTTTGAGCAGTGCTGGGACTTTACCGACCGGGAATACAGTTTCTTCGGGTACAAAAATATCGATTGGGACTCCGTCCGTTCAGCCTTTCAACCAAGAATAACCGAAAACCTGAATGAAGAAGAGCTTTTCCGGATCCTGGCCGAAATGTTTTATCTTTTGCAGGACGGACATGTAAATCTTTCGACTCCCTTCGATCGTTCCCGGAACTGGCAGTGGTTTCTTGATTATCCGGAGAATTACGACTACAGTCTGCTTCAGCGATCCTATTTTAAAAACCGGGAACAATACGCAGGTCCTTTCATCCTCATGGACTTTGAAAATGCGGGCTATATTCACTACCGGACCTTCAGCAATCCCGTTACGGAGAAGGATATGGATTATGTCCTGGGAAAATTTGAAGATAAAAAGGCCATAATCCTTGATCTCAGGGATAACGGGGGAGGCTCTCTTTCCAATGTCTTCCGGATTGCCAACCGGTTTGCCCCCCAAAAGACCACCGTAGCCATGCTGAGGTATAAAAACGGTCCGGAGCACGATGATTTCACTCCATGGGGAGCCATTAATCTTTCCCCTCCGGAAGAGGGTGTGCTATGGAGCAAGCCGGTGATCCTCCTTACCAACCGGCTCTGTTACAGTGCCACCAACTTTCTGGTTACGGTAATGAAACCCCTCTCCCATGTAACGGTGATAGGTGATCAAACGGGGGGCGGAGGCGGAATACCTGCCTATACCGAGCTGAGTAACGGATGGGTGATCCGGGTATCGTCCACCCAACTTGAAACCCTGCAGGGATTCAATGTGGAAAACGGGAACCCCCCCGATATTAAGGTGGAACAAACTTCGGAAGATGAATTGCTGAACCGGGACAGTATTTTGGAATTTGCTTTTCGATTTATTGACAATCAATAATATATAGATATGAATAACGCTACACTTTTACAGCCGGTATTGCAAAAGGACCGCATCCTGTCGATCGATGTGATCCGGGGTATTGCAGTTTTGGGGATACTGATCATGAACATTCAGAGCATGTCCATGCCCGGTGCGGCCTATATCAATCCCGAAGCCTACGGGGACCTTACCGGCCTAAACAAATGGGTCTGGATTCTGAGTCATATCCTGGCCGATTCCAAGTTCATCACCATTTTTTCCATTTTGTTTGGCGCTTCGGTCATACTCCTGACAGACAAGAGCGAGCATGCGGGGTAAAGACCGGCCGGATTGCATTACCGCAGGAACTTCTGGCTTTTGATATTCGGTCTGATCCATGCCTACTTTATCTGGTATGGAGATATTCTGACGGTTTATGCCGTGTGTTCCTTTCTCTTGTTTCTGTTCCGGAAAAAAAGTGTTAAAGGGTTGATTATCTGGGGAATGGTTTTCCTCGGACTGGGCAGCCTTATTTACCTGATGACCGGTTTCTCCAGGCCTTTCTGGCCGGAAGAAGCGAAGGAAGGAATGCTTCAGGGATGGAGACCGGATCAGGCATATCTGAATTATGAGATCAGTCAGTATACCGGCACATGGACTGAAAGGATGAATGTGAGGATTGAAGATTCCCTGGCAATGCATACCGTTGTGTTCCTTACCCTCTATTTCTGGAGGGTAATGGGAAGCATGCTTCTGGGAATGGCCCTTTTCAAATCGGGCTTCCTCAGCGGTAATCTCAGCAACCGTGTATATGTGAGAATGCTTGTTATCGGACTTCTTGCCGGAATTCCCCTGGTCGTATTTGGTGTTACCCGCAATTTTGCTTCCGGCTGGAATGTGGAGTACTCCATGTTCATCGGATCCCAGTTTAATTATTGGGGAAGCCTGTTGATGGCCCTGGCCTATATCAGCATTATCATTCTCTTTGTCAAAAAAGGGTTATTGAAGGGATGCCTGAACCGTATGGCTTTGATAGGTAGAATGGCCCTGAGTAATTATCTGCTGATGTCGATCATCGCGGTGCTTTTATTTTATGGAGGGGGTGCAGGACTTTTCGGTGAGGTGGAAAGAAAGATTCAGATCCTGATTGTATTCGGTATATGGCTGTTGCTCATCCTTTTCTCTTCATTCTGGCTGAAGAGCTTCCGTTTCGGACCCTTTGAATGGTTGTGGAGGAGCCTTACCTACTGGAAAGTTCAGAAGCTTTCCAAAACGGATCAGGTTCAATCCTGATAAGCTGTCAGCTATGATTATCCCCTAATTCTACCTGCAACTTACCTTGTTTCGCTGAATGGCATACTGGGTGTTCCCGATCTTCCAGCGGCCCTGGTAGATAAGGTTTTTGTTAACCGGGTTAACACTGGTATTTCCGTTGTAATAGGCCATATAAATGGAAGGCTGACCGTTGGCGGTAACCAGGGTCCAGGTACCCGAGTTTTGTCCGTAAGTTGCCCCCTGTGCATTGCCCCCGTAGTTCCCTTCCACACTGAAGGATCCGTCGTAGTTAACCCAGAAAAGACCGTCGGGACAGAAGTTTACGTAGGTGATGCTGCTGGCAACATTATCATTTACATAGGAAGTGCGGGTGTAATAGACTACCTGACTGCCGGCGATAAGGTTTTTCAGTTCCGGATCTGCAAGTTCAGGATAAGGGCTGTTTGCAGTGGAGCCTCCGGGGGGTGCCGTGGTATAGTTCTCCGTGGAGTACCCGCGGTGGTGCTGAGAGTAACTGTAATTATAATCCCGGGGTGCCTGCTCAGGATCGGACTGAGAGTAGGGATTGTTGTTATACTGGGAGGCGTCGTACATATATACGGTGAGATCCAGTCCGTGAAGAGAATGATCGGTGCTGAACTTATAAAAGTGGTCGGCATAGCCCAAGGCGTTAAATTCGAGAAGGTTATTTTTAAAACCTGCTGTGAACTCAACCGGTCCGGCCAGGGAATAGATGGTTCCTTTCAGAAGCTCTGATTCTGTTTTTCCTTTCATGGCAAAACTGGCTCCATACGTCTGCAGGAGTCCGTGGTATTCTTCCCCAACAAGCTTAAACTGAAGCGAGATGGTGGCGGAATTGTTCATGAATGTTCCGGTGAAGGAGGTCTGAGAGAAGGCCTGGGTGTAATAACTGAACAAAACCAGCACAATAAGATTAATCATTCTGGACATGACCTGAAAATTTGGGATTGGACTGAGGCAAACTAATTATCGTAACAAAAAACCCCGTCACTTGGTTGCGCATTCAATCCGGGAAGGAAAGTATTTAAGAAAAACTTAAGGTAGTTAAATCTTTTTCCCAATATAGAAAACATAGCCGTAGAATTGCTTATACTTTGCATAGAGCTCTGCTTCCCTTTTGTCATTTTCCAGGAAAGCTTTAACGGAAGGATTATCGGGGTATTTTTTCAGAAAATCTTTTCGCCCCTGAATCTGTGGCTCATAAAAATGGGTGATCCAGCAGTTCTCGGGCAGAATGAAATTTGCCAGGGGAAGGTATCCGGCTTTCTCCATCCCGGAGACCCTGGATGAAATGGTACCTATCCCGGGATAGGCATCCATCCAGAAGGACCCGATCTCTTCCGGTCTTTCAAGCGTGAACCAGCTTGCATCGGAAACAGCCAGGTAGCCTCCTGGTTTGAGGAATTCCTTCCACTCCTTGAGACCCCTTTCAAATCCGATATTATAAATAGCGCCTTCGCTCCAGATAAGATCGAAGGATTCCTTTTCAAAGGGAAGGGCAGACATATCTCCCTGTATGCCTTTGACTCTCTTTTCCAGACCCTTCAACCGTGAATTTTGATTGAAGATGCTGATAAACCCCGGAAACAGGTCCAGGCCGGTAAAAAACCCGGGAGCGTTTTGGGCAAGGGTCAGGGTTTGTGTCCCGGTGCCGCATCCGATATCCAGGATCTCAGAGCTATCCTTCAGATTATCGATAAAGCTCAGTGCCCGGAGGGTGACTTCGGGACTGCCGCGGCCCTGTCTTTCATACATGGAATAATACTCGGCGATCAGATTAAAATCGAAATCGTGGATGGAGGAATTTTCTTTATTCATAAGCTGGAAATTATCTAAAATTTGAATAAAGATAAGGGAAATTTGCCTATACGAAACCGAACACTTCTGTCCATAATTGTACACTTTCCTGACTGAGGAAATTCAGATTTGTATTTATATGTCATTGATTATCTTATATTTACAATAACAGGTATAACATTTGAGGAAATTCTTTTCAATCTGTTTTTTATTAACTATTCCGATAACACCATGTGGAAAAACTTCATTATCACCACACTCAGGAACATTTCCAGAAATCGTGTATATGCTTTTATCAATGTTTTCGGTCTGAGCATCGGGCTGGCCAGTTCCATATTGATTCTACTTTTCGTAAACAGCGAATTGAGTTATGACAAGCATCATGAGCAGGGGGACCGGATCTACCGGCTTTACATATCGGGCATGCTGGAAGGGAATGAGTTGAACGGAGGTTGGTCGGCCATACCCAGCGGACCGGCCTTTCAGCAGGAAATACCTGAGGTGAAGGATTTCACGAGGTTTAAAACCTGGGGACAGAATGTACTTATCCGGGAGGACGAAAAATTCATACAGGAGACTTTTGTATTTGCTGATTCGTCGGTATTCCGGATTTTTGATTTTAATCTGATAAGGGGGGATCCCGACAAGGCGCTTACCGAGCCGAATACGATTGTGCTTACGGAGTCGCTTGCCAGGAAAATATTCAAGGATGAGGATCCGGTTGGAAAAGTGCTGGGACTCAATCAGGACACCACGATTTACCGGGTAACCGGAGTAATGGAGGATCTCCCTCCCACCACCCACTTTCGGTTTAACTCACTGGCATCCTATCATTCTCTGGACGAAAGTGACCGGACGCACTGGTTGAGCAACAATGTGTTCACCTATCTTCTGCTTGAGAATCAGTCAAGTGCCAGTGTGGTCCAGGAAAAGATGGACCAGGTGAGTCTGAAATATATCGAGCCGGAACTGAAAGCCATTCTGGGAATTGATATCAGTCAGTTTGAAGCTGCCGGGAACCGGTATGGGATTAAGATCCAGCCCATGAAGGAGATCCATTTGAACAACGAGATCGGGGGAGGATTCAAATCTTCCCATGATTCGAAGTACCTTTTGATTTTTAGTTTTGTGGCTGTTCTGATCCTGATCATCGCATCCATCAATTTTATGAACCTTTCGACTGCCCGGTCGGCCATCCGTGCCAAAGAGGTGGGCATCCGAAAAGTGATAGGATCGACCAAATACCTGCTGGTAAGGCAGTTTCTTTGGGAATCCATGCTGCTTACGATTGCCTCCCTGCTCCTGGCGCTATTGATGGTGGAACTGCTTCTGCCGAAGTTCAACGAAATGATCGATCTGAATCTGAGCATCGACTATTTTTCTGAATGGTACATTGTTCCTTCGCTTTTGCTGCTGGCTGTATTGATCGGGTTGATCAGCGGAAGTTATCCCTCATTCATCCTTTCTGCGTTCAGGCCTGCGGAGGTTTTGAAGGGAGAATTCAGCAGTGGAAAGAAGGGAGGGTTGCTCAGAAATATCCTGGTGGTGGTGCAATTCAGTATTTCCATCATTATTATCTCCGGAACCCTCATAGTATACAAACAACTGAGTTTCATGACCAACCGGGACCTGGGGTTCAACAAGGATCAGGTGGTGGTGATGAACCGGTTATGGCCTCTGGATGATAAGGTGCGGACATTTCTTGAGGAGGTTGAAAAGGTGCCTGGGGTGGCCAAAGCTTCCAATTCGACCCAATACCCTGGTGAGATTAATAACAACAACGGGTATCAGATCAAGGGCCGGGACCGGTCGAAAACCTATCTGCTGATAACCAACTGGACGGACGAAGATTTTGCGGAGACCTATGAGGTGCCCATGGTGGAGGGCCGGTTTTTCAGTCGTGAGTTTGCCTCCGATTCCTCTGCCTGTGTGATCAATGAAACCACGGTACGAAACTTTGGGATTGAGGATCCCTTGAACACGATCTTTCTCAGGCCTTCGGACGATGGAAATCCAGAAGAGCTGAGGGTGATTGGAGTGATCAAGGATTATCATCTGACCTCGCTCAGAACTTCGATTGAGCCTGCTTTGTATCAGCTGAAGCCACATGACTGGGGAGGGGGGTATGGAAATATCAAGCTCAGTGGAAGTTCGACCGGGTATCACAGCACTCTCCAGAAAATTGAAAATCTCTGGAATGAGTTTGTCCCGGGAGAGCCTTTCCTGTATTTCTTTCTGGATGAGCATTTTCGGAGTCTGTACAATGAAGAGATCAGAACGGGGCGGATTTCCATGGTTTTCTCCATACTGGCCATCCTGATTGCCACCCTCGGCCTTTTTGGCCTCACACTATTCAATACGGAGAAGCGGACTAAAGAGATTGGGATCCGCAAGGTGATGGGTGCCGGGAATGGCAACATCACTTTGCTAATCCTGAAAGACATTGCCCTGTTACTTCTTATTGCCACTGCGATTGGATGGACGGTTTCCTGGTTTGTCATGGACAACTGGCTGCAGGATTTTCCTTACCGTGCCAATATGGGAATCACAGTTTTCCTTCTCTCTGCAGGGATCGCATTTCTGATTGCGGTGCTCACGGTGGGCATACAAGCCAGGAATGCAGCGCGGAAGAATCCGGCCGAATCATTGCAGTATGAATGATGATCCAGGATTAGGGGAAGAAATTCCCAAAGTTACCTCAGTCTGATTTTTACTCTGGTTATTCCACCCGGTTTTACCAGTACGGAAGCATCATCGAAGGAGGGAGGACCAAAGCGGATCCTGGCATCATTGGCGAAACCGATCGGTTCTGTCGGGAACCCCGCGAGATTGGTCTTTAATTTCTTATCCTGATCGATATCCTGGAATACTACGGCCCCATAGGTACCGGCAGGGATATCTTTGATATAGACCTCCATATAAACCGAGTTTACCTTCTTCTCCGAACTGCGGTATGCCTTGCCTACCTCGGGAAAATTCTCTTCCATGAAAATTCCGGCAGATAATTCCCCACCTTTACCCTTTTCAATATCATAAACTTCGAAGATTACGGTGCCTGTCTGACCATAAACTGAAAACCCTAATACCAGAAAAATGATTGGAACGAATACCTTTAACATAACGAATTATTTTGATTATTAACTAAAGTAAAAATAAGTCTGAGAAAAATCGTAATCGTTAACAATTGTTTAGAAATTCAACAGAAGGAAAATTGGGTTGAAAAGATTTGGATTGGGTATGGTTTTTAATGTCTTTTTAATGGGGGAATAAGTGGAATGAGATAAAGTGGTATAAAAAAGATCTGAGGTTCAGGTCTTTTTTTATGGTCGGGGTGGCAGGAAGATTATACGCATCTGTGGGAATTTCATTAAAATATTTTCAATATTAGTAGTATTATTACTTTTTTAAGCAAAATTACAGTGAAATTCGTATCAGAAAGTTTGTTTTTCATTAAATATTTTATAAATTTGGTAGTATGACTACCAATTCAGATAAAAAATTAAAGTACCTCCTGTCGAACCATATCCCGGGAACCATACTCCTTGCATCCTGGCTCGAAAAGAATGGTATATCACATGATCTTCAGCAATATTATCTGAAAAGTGGATGGCTTGAATCTTATGGATTTGGTGCATTCAAAAGGCCAAATGAAAATGTACAGTGGACAGGTGCTTTGAATTCCTTACAAAGACAAACTGAATTGCCCGTACATGTTGGTGGTTTGACGTCTATATCACTCCAGGGTTTATCCCATTATGTCAGAATGGAGAACGAACCGCTCTATTTGTTTTCACCACAATATATTAAATTGCCCGGGTGGTTTTTGAGTCAGGCTTGGAGCCAAAGGATAGTCCATGTGAAAACGAAATTTCTGCCAGCTAACCCTGCTTTATTTGAATATTCGCTGGATGGTTTTAATCTTCAAATATCATCTCCTGAACGTGCCATTCTTGAATGTTTGTACCTGGCTCCTGATCGGTTCGATTTGGTGGAGTGTTATCAAATACTTGAGGGTTTGCTTAATCTCCGACCCTATATCCTGCAGGAATTACTTGAAAACTGCAATTCCATAAAAGTAAAACGATTGTTTCTGTTTATGGCTTTCAAAGCGAATCATCCGTGGCTGGAATTTCTTGACCAATCCCGGATAGAATTGGGCACCGGTGACAGGGTTATCGTAAAAGGAGGTGCTTATATTTCCAAATACAAGATCTCCATTCCAAAGGAATTATTTTCGGAAAAATGAATCAGGCATATCTAAATCAAGCTGATCTACTCCTTCAGATAATTCCGTACATTGCAAGAGAGAAGACCCTTGCACTGAAAAGAGGAACAACCATAAATCTTTTCCTACGGGACATGCCACGGTTATCGGTAGATATTGACCTCACATATCTGCCAATAGATAACAGAGAAACTGCGTTGGCCAATATTTCGAATTCACTTGGCAGGATTAGAAAAATGATTATGGATTCAATCCCCGGTACCAACATTGGCAATCATACTGTTGAAGGGAATGATATCAAATTATTGGTACAGTCTCCTAATGCTCAGATTAAAATTGAAGTGAATACGGTAACACGGGGTCACCTACATCCGGTGAGATTGCTCCAGGTACCTGATAAAGTTCAGGAACGATTTAAAAAATTTGCAGCAATACAGGTTGTATCAGACGCTGAACTTTATGGGGGAAAAGTTTGTGCTGCACTCGACAGGCAGCATCCCCGGGATCTGTTTGACGTATTTTTATTATTCCAGGAATCCGGCTACAATGAAGATAATAAGCATGGTTTTATTCAGGCACTTTTAAGCCATATGCGAACAAAGAATGAGGTTTTAAAACCACATCTTCTGGATCAGCGGTCAGCTTTTAACAACCAGTTCAATGGAA
>CAZNFR010000112.1:0-8985 GCA_964572225.1 uncultured Bacteroidaceae bacterium | reverse complement strand
GCAAAATATTTCCATCAATATAATCAAAATGTTTATGATTACCGACACTCATATATTTTTATTTTTGAATTTTAGCATAGAAGAATAAGCATTAGATTTGCCACATGTCCGCAAACACCAGATATATAATCATTGGTCTGACCATCGTGTTCATTGGATTTTTGTTATGGTATTTCAGCAGCATTGTGGCCTACATTGTTGTGGCAGCTGTGCTGAGCCTGATCGGATCACCTCTGGTGGAACTTTTAGGTAAGATCGAAGTCGGCCGCTTCAGGATTCCGGTTTCAATCAGAGCCTTATTTACCCTTATTTTTTTATGGGTGATTTTCATTGGGTTTTTCAGGATTTTTATTCCCATAATAGCTTCTGAGGCCAATGAACTCTCCCAGATCGATGTGGATACCATTCTGGAGAGCCTGGAAAAACCCCTTATGCAGGTTGAAGACATCTACGAGGAATTCAATTTGGGAGGAGAGTCAGAACAAACCTTTCAGGAATATCTTAGAGAGAGAATCTCAGGATTTCTCAGCTTCTCTTTTGTTTCCGGACTTTTCGGATCTGTGGCCGGAATCCTGGGAGACATTTTTGTTGCGATTTTTTCCATTTCATTTATAGCATTCTTCCTTCTTAAAGAACAAAATCTCATAAGCGAGGCAATTGTACTTTTGTCTCCACAGAAGCATGAAAAGAATATTCGTCATGCCCTCAAATCAATAAAACACCTTCTTTCCAGATATATAATCGGGATCCTGCTGCAAATTTCAGGCATACTGATCCTGGATACCATTGGGCTAAGTATAGTCGGACTTGACTTCAAAAAGGCTCTGCTAATGGCTCTGACTGCAGCCATCCTCAACGTGGTTCCCTATCTGGGCCCGCTGATTGGTACCACTCTTGGTATACTTCTGGGAATCGCGTTTAATATAAATATGGATTTTAATTCCCTGCTCATACTTACCGGTTCCATGCTCGCAGTTTTTTTGATTGTTCAGGTTATTGACAATATCCTTTTTCAACCCCTGATCTTCTCAAATAGTGTAAACGCTCATCCACTTGAAATTTTTCTGGTAATTATGATTGCAGCAAGCATAGGTGGTGTAATCGGTATGGTCATCGCAATTCCCACGTATACAATCATCAGAGTTTTCGCGAAGGAATTTTTCTATAATTTCAGGGTTGTGAAAAAATTGACTGAAAAGATTTAAGGCTTTATTCCGCTAATACATATCTTTACAGGAATATTTGACTGAATGAAGAGTTTCAGCATCATTGCAGTATTTTTTTGTTCATTTCATTGGCAGACGGCAGCTCAATATGCTATCTCCGCTGATACTCTGAGTGGTTGTGACAGCCTTCGGGTTAGTTTCTCCATTGCTCCGGATCCTGAAAATGATGGAATCTCGGTTTCACAATGGAATTATGGAGAAGGATCGACCAGCAGCGGGGCATCCAACACTAATCACTTGTACGATTCCTCCGGAATTTTCAATGTTAGTGTTCTCTTGTCTAATGGTCTTACTCTTAATCTGAATACCCCGGTCCTGGTATACCCCTCTCCCAATGCGGTATTTGCTTACAGAGATTCTCTGGAAGCAGGATCATATTCCTTTCTGTTTACTGCACCAGGTCAGGAGCCAGACAGCCTCATCTATGCTTATACCTGGGATTTCGGGGATGGAAACGGAGGGACCGGCAGTCCGGTTTATCATACCTTCGAAGAAAAAGGAGACTACACTGTGATACTCAGTGTCGAGTCCGAAACGGGTTGCTCTAATTCTGTATCACAGATTGTCCGGGCCAGAGACCTTTTTAGGATACCCAATGTATTTACCCCGAATGAAGATGGGAAAAATGATTTTTTTAGGGTTAACTCCAATGGGGTGGATGTTTTTGAATTAAGTATTTATGCAAGATCTGGTCTTTTGGTGTACCGCTCTGAGTCACCCCTGATCGAATGGGACGGCAGATCCTTTTCAGGAAGTAAGGTCAAACCCGGGGTTTACTATTTTGTTATACGGCAGGTTTCGGGCGATGAAGAGATCTATGAATCTGGATTTGTTCATTTGCTGGAATAATTATTTTGCCTCATATCTTTACTTATTTTAAATAAGCCTGTTTCATCTCTTCAAAGGATTTTAATTTGAAGTGTTTTTCTATATTTGATTCCTGATAGGCTCAATTCTAGGAGCTTATCGGTTAACCAAATAAGTAACCTAAATCTATCCGGGATGGGCAAGTCTTATACCAAGAAAATTTATGCCATTGGGCTATTCCTGTTATTCTTTCTGAGCAGCGCCTCTTTTGTACTTTTGGCTGCTGAAGACCCGGATCATTCAAACCCTGGTGAGCTTTCCTCCGAAGAACTTATAAGAGGTGAAAGACTTTACTATGGCCTTGTTTATCAGGCAGACCGGGCAGTTAACTGTGCCGGTTGTCATAATACCCGTTGGATTGACAGCATGAGCTGGAATCCGGATGCTTATGCCATCTCTAAAAAATACCAAGATCTTTCAGCAGAAGATCTTCAAAAAGTGCTTTTGAATCCCACGGGACTTAAACTTTCCGAAGTTCACGCGGATTTTGACCTGACGGAAGAAGATGTGGTGATGATCAAAGGTTTTATGGACATTATAGCCGAGAATGGTTTAAAGGAAAGAAAACCGGTAGTAAACAACCTTTTGCTTTTTGTTATTTTTTCTATTCTCCTCCTGGGAGCTCTTACGGATATGGTGGTCACCAGAAAAGTCAAACCCCGATGGATAAATCTTCTGGTCTTTCTGGTTGCAGGTTTTTTTATTACAGAAACTCTGGTTACGGAAGCAATAGCTATCGGAAGGTCCGAAGGGTATGAACCCGATCAGCCCATAAAGTTTTCACATGTAATCCATGCAGCCGAAAATCAAACCGAATGCATCTATTGCCATCATTCCGCCGAATACAGCAAATCGGCGGGAATACCTGGTACCAATGTCTGCATGAATTGCCACCTTATTGTAAGAAACGGTACCAATTCAGGAAGCTGGGAAATAAATAAAGTCATTGAATCTTATGAAAATGCTACTCCCATTGAATGGATACGGGTGCATAATAATCCGGATCATGTGTTCTTTAGCCATGCCCAGCATGTTACCATTGGCAAGGTAGATTGCCAGGAATGTCATGGAAAGGTCGAGGAAATGCATAGAGTAAAACAGGTTTCCGATCTTTCCATGGGTTGGTGCATAAAATGCCACAGGGAAACGAAGGTGGACCTTCATAGTAATGAATTTTACGATAATTACGAATTGATTATGAAGAAGGTTAAAAATGGTGAGATAGAAAAGGTAACCGTCGAAACTCTCGGGGGTACTGAATGCATGAAATGCCATTACTAATTTTAAATTCCTGTTTTTGAGATAGATCCAACTATTGATAACCATAAATATACCAAAGATCAGACGAGATTCCTAAATATACTCACGGATGAAAAAATACTGGAAAAGCCTCGATGAACTCCAAAACCTTCCTGACCCGGGAAAAGAGAATTTCGAGAAAAATAATAAAAACGAGATCCTGGACCTGTTTGAGGGGAAAACGGCAAATGCGCCTTCTTCCCGAAGGGATTTCCTTAAATTGCTAGGTTTTAGCGTTACCTCAGCAGCAATCGTATCTGCTTGCGAAAGACCTGTTCATAAGGCTATCCCCTACGTAGTTCATCCAGAAGAAATTGTACCTGGGAAGGCACTTTATTATGCAAGCAGTTTTTTCGATGGAAAGGATTATTGCAGCATAATTGTGAAAAACCGGGATGGTAGGCCCATAAAAATTGAAGGCAATCCTCTGTCGGACTTCAATGGTGAAGGTACTACCGCCAGGGTTCAGGCTTCTGTACTCGGACTGTATGATGATGCAAGGCTGAAATCTCCAATGAGAGACGGTGAGGAAGTAAGTTGGGAGGAGATGGATAAAAAGGTTATTTCAGAACTTCAATCCCTTAATGCTCAAGGTAAGGAAATATGCCTCTTAAGCTCTACAGTTATTTCTCCTTCCACCAGAGCAATAATTCAGGAATTCGGTGCTCAGTTCAGCAATTTTAAATGGATACAATATGATTCCATTTCCAGCTCAGCCATCAGTAAAGCTGCCCAGATTTCTTTCGGACAAAGGATAATTCCCGGGTACCGGTTCGATAAGGCAGATGTTGTGGTTTCTTTTGGTGCCGATTTCCTTGGTTCATGGCTTGCCCCTGTAACTTACATCCGAGACTATACCCAACGTAGAAAACTGGATGAGAACCAGAAATCTATGTTGCGCCATTACCAGATCGAATCCTGTCTTTCCCTTACCGGTAGTAATGCCGATCATCGAATCACCATTAAGCCTTCCGAAGAAAAAAATTGTCTCATCCATCTCTACAACCTTATTGCCGGAAAAACAGGGAGTACCACCTTGCCGGCAGCAGATTCCGTATGTGATTTAAGTGCAGTTGCAGAGGAGTTGGTAAAGGCGGGGAGGAATGCCCTGGTTATATCTTCCAGTAACGAAACTGAAATCCAGCTTTTAATCAATGCGATTAATCAGGCACTCGGTGCAATTGGAAACACTGTGGATTTTAATCAGCCTCTCAGACTGGCTGCGGGGTCTGATGAAGATTTGATTAACCTGATGTCAGACATTAAGGAGGGAAATACCGGTGCTTTGTTGATGTACGATGTTAATCCGTCGTATGACTATCCGGAAAACGAAGTATTTAAGGATAGTTTAAGTAAAGTATCGCTGAATATATGTATGGATTTCAGCATGTCTGAAACCACAGAGGCGGCCTCCCTGGTTTGCCCTGTGGATCATTACCTGGAATCATGGGGTGACTTTGAAATAACCCCGGGCGAATTCAGTCTTTCCCAACCATGTATACAAAAAGTATTTAATACCAGATCCTTTCAGGATTCATTGCTAAAATGGGCTGGGTTCTCAAATAACTATCTTGAATACCTGAAAAATTTCTGGAAGGAATATCGTTACGATGGATCTGTTCCTTTCAATGACTTCTGGAATAAAAGCCTGCAAAACGGAGTAATTAAAGAAAAAATCGAAGGAGAGTGGGTGTCTCGTTATAATGAGAACTCTTTGAACGGAATCAGTCATTCTGCTCCCACTAGTACTGGTTATGAGTTAGTACTCAAAGATAGTATCAGACTTGGAAACGGAAAGCATGGAAATAATCCCTGGTTGCATGAACTCCCCGATCCTGTCAGTAAAATAGCCTGGGATCAGGTGGTTATGATCAGCCCTCCCGATGCCAGCCGCGAAGGTCTTTCCAACGGTGATGTCATACGGATAGAAGGGGCCGGGGAATGTCCGGTATTCATTCAACCCGGACAAGCCCCAGGTACCCTATGTGGGGATCTGGGCTACGGAAGAACCCATACCGGTAAAGTGGCAGATTTTCTGGGGCAGAATTTCTTTCCTATGGTAAGGCTGGTGGATGGTCAGAAAATTTATTGGGTTCCCGGTATTGAAATGGAAAAAACAGGAGAGAAGATAGAACTCGCTCTTACCCAGACTCACAATTCAATGGAGGGCAGACCCATCGCCCGAGAGGCCAACCTCAATGAATATCTTGAGAGTCCGGATGCAGGTAATGAATTGCACGAGGAGTATGAATCTCATCATAAGACTCTTTACCCGGACCTTGAGTTTGATGGATACCACTGGGCCATGGCGATTGACCTGAATGCATGTGTGGGCTGTAGTACATGCGTTATTGCTTGTCAGGCTGAAAATAATACTCCGGTGGTTGGTAAAGATGAAGTACGTAGAAGAAGGATTATGCACTGGATGAAAATTGACCGGTACTATTCTGAAGATCCCGAAAATCCCAAAGTCTCTTTTCAACCTATGCTTTGTCAACACTGCGACAATGCACCCTGCGAAAATGTTTGTCCGGTATCTGCTACCAATCACAGTAGCGAGGGATTAAACCAGATGTCGTACAACCGTTGTATCGGTACAAAGTATTGTATTAACAACTGTCCGTATCGTGCCAGAAGGTTTAACTGGTTTGAATATACAAACCATAAAAGCTTTGATTATCATACCACTTCCGAACTTGGTCGAATGGTCCTCAATCCTGATGTTACGGTCAGATCAAGAGGAGTAGTGGAAAAATGTTCTTTCTGCGTTCAACGTATTCAGGAGAAAAAACTGGATGCCAAGCTGGAGAATCGCGATCTTAAGGATGGAGAAATTCAACCAGCCTGTGCTCAGGCCTGCCCTGCCAATGCTATTGTTTTTGGTAACCTTAAAGATCCGAATTCAAGAATTTCAAAGCTGTTCAAGGATCCCAGAAACTACCATGTGCTGGAGCAACTTCATACCCTTCCTTCGGTAGGATATCTCACAAAAATACGAAACGAAAAAGCCAGAAAAGAAAGCTAAAAATACACACTCATGTACAAAAGAAGTATCAGAGGTCCGTTGGTTCAGGGAAATAAGACCTACAGTCAGGTTTCAGCGGATATTATTGCACCCATAGATACCAAACCCGGCAAGTGGTGGTTTGCAGCCATGGGACTTGCTTCCCTGGCAACACTCTGGGGTTTCTATGCAATTTATGAAACCCTCGCATTTGGGATCGGTACCTGGGGAGTAAACAATACGGTAGGATGGGGATGGGCCATCATCAATTTTGTCTGGTGGATTGGGATTGGTCACGCCGGAACGGCATTTTCCATTTTCCTTCTGATATTGAGACAAAAGTGGAGAACCTCCATTAACCGGGCTGCAGAAGCAATGACCGTAGTTGCCGTTGGTTGTGCTGCACTTTTCCCGGCCTTACATATGGGCAGGATCTGGCTGGCTTTCTTTATTTTTCCTTATCCCAATACCCGTGGGCCTCTTTGGGTAAATTTCAATTCCCCCCTTTTCTGGGATTTTATTGCAATTACCGCATATCTCCTGATATCTTTTTCATTCTGGTATCTTGGAATGTTGCCAGATTTTGCCACTATTCGTGACAGAACAACTTCCAGGATTAAAAAGGCTGTTTATGGATTTTTCTCCATGGGATGGGTCGGTTCATCCAAACAATGGATACGCTTTGAGTCTCTGAGTTTCATTCTCGGCGGAATTGCAGCTGTGCTGGTGGTTTCTGTTCACTCTATTGTTTCGACCGATTTTGCAGTCTCTGTAGAGCCCGGATGGCATACCACCATTTTTCCTCCCTATTTTGTGGTGGGTGCGATTTTTTCAGGATTTGCCATGGTAGTCACACTAATGGTGCTTATACGAAAAATATATAAGTTAAACGATTATATAACCGACGGGCATATGGATGCCATTGCACGTATCCTGATCTTTATTTCTCTGATTATGGGTACAGCATATATTACAGAGATTTTTACAGCATGGTACTCAGGTAATGAATATGAAATATTCACTTTCTTTCATAACCGGATAACCGGCGAATACTATCCCCAATTCTGGGCAATGTTTATCTGTAATGCTATTATTCCGCAGCTTTTCTGGTTTAAGAAGATACGAGGAAATATGACAGCATTGCTCATTATTTCTATCATCATAAACATCGGTATGTGGTTCGAACGCTATAATATCGTAGTTACTTCACTGGCAAAGGATTATCTGCCTTCAAACTGGGCAGAGTACCATCCAACACTTACGGAAGTCGGGGTCTATGTGGGCACCATAGGGTTATTTGCGCTCGGAGTACTTCTGTTCTTCAGATATATCCCGATGATTGCCATAAGTGAGGTAAAAAGTGTGATAAAAATTGGTTCCAGAAAAGAAGATTAACAATAAAGGATTCATATCATGCCCGTTAACTATAAAATAGGTGTTTTCGATGAGGAGGAGAAATTGATATCTTCCATGAAAACTTTGCTGGATAAGGGTTATAAAATTGACGATGTCTATTCCCCTTATCCTTTGCACGAGGTGCTTCACCTGCTGAAAAGAAAGTCCAAGCTGCCCACAGCTGCCTACTTCTACGGATTAACAGGAGCACTGGCGGTACTGGCCTTTCTTTATTATACTTCTGTGTTGGACTGGCCTATTGTCTATGGTGGAAAACCTTTCAACTCCTTTCCTTCCTTTATTATCATTACCATCGTACTTACCATATTTATTGTGACCATTATGAGTCTTGCCACTTTTTCGGCCAGGGGAAGACTGATCCCCGGCGAAGTTAACAGGATTTATGATGAAAGGGCTACCGATGATATGTTCATAATTGTTGTTTCAGCGACCCAAAACAGTGAGGATCTGTTCAAGGATGCAGGAAAACTCATGTCAGACGGAGGTGCCCGGGAAGTTGTAGATAAGATTTATGAAACGGAGGATTCTCTTAAATGACAAGCACCCTAAGTAATGCTAGAATGATAAACTTTAGAAAAAAATCAACCATGGTAAAAAAGGTTTTTCCGATAGCCATCTTTTTTCTGATGCTCTCCAGTTGTGATCACCGCAGGGATCACCCGGGCTGGGACTATTTCCCGGATATGTTCTACTCGGAAGCTTATGAAACCTATACTCCGAATCCAAATTTTAAGGATGACAAAACTATGCTGGAACCTGTGGAGGGCACCGTGCCTCAGGGAATGATGCCCTTCGGATATACCCTTGATGATGAAGACAGGGTCCGAGCCGGAGAAGAGCTGTCAAATCCTTACTCCAACGAAGAATTTGTGATTGAAAAGGGCAAAGATCTTTATCGGGTTTTCTGTGCCAATTGCCATGGAGAAAGTGGGAAAGGGGACGGCTATCTTTATACCAGCGGCAAATATATTGTGGTGCCACGAACTCTTGTGGGCGAAACAGCCAGAAACCTGAAGGATGGGGAAATCTACCACTCCATTACCCTGGGATTCGGATCTATGGGTGCACACGGAGCCATGATCAAACCCGATGATCGATGGAAGATTGTAAGTTATATCAGGAAAATCCTTCAACCTGCCGCCCTGGAGGAAGAAAACACTCAAGAAAATTAAA
>CAZNFR010000111.1:0-9301 GCA_964572225.1 uncultured Bacteroidaceae bacterium | reverse complement strand
TCCTGACATATCTGCTGTTGATACCCATGCTGACCTATGCTCAGTATAGCCGTAACAATTTCGTTCCGGGTGAAAAACTAAAATACGTGATCTATTACGGACCCATTGACGGGGGGTATGTTGATGCAGAACTTAAAGAGGTGACGTTTGAGGGTAAACGGGTCTACCATAGCAGCATGATTGCGCAGACCACGGGGCTTGCCGATAAGCTGTATAAGGTCAGGGATGTTTACCAGGCCTGGTTCGATCCCGGCACCCTTCTCCCGGTCAAGTCCATCCGGGATATCAATGAAGGAAAATACCATAAGTATAATATTGTACACTACTACCATGACTTGCTTAAGGTGGTGAACATCGACTCCGACACCTTTGACGTAACTCCGGATATCCGGGATATGGTAAGTGTTTTTCATTATATCCGTAATTACGATTTTGATCAAATGCAATACGATGAGGTTATCAAGATCAATACTTTCTTTGATAATGAGATCTTTCCCTTTGACATGCGATACAGGGGAAGGGAAGTGATTAAGACCCGGAAGGGTAAATTTGGAGTTATCAAGCTTGTACCCTACGTGGAGCCGGGTCGTATTTTCAATGATGAAGACGACATGACCATATGGCTGTCGGACGACAGAAACCGTGTCCCAATAAGGATACAGATGGATTTGAAGGTAGGATCCATTAAAGCGGATCTTATAGAATATTCAGGTCTGAAATATTAATCCCAAAGCACTTTTTTCAGTTGCAAACCCCGATTCTTTTTAGTTAATTTGTCAGCGCTTTAACAATCAAACGATTATGGCAACAACTGCAGATTTCAGGAACGGATTATGCATCCAGTATAATAATGATCTTTACACCATTGTACAGTTTCAGCATGTTAAACCGGGAAAAGGTGCCGCTTTTGTGCGCACAAAGCTGAAAAGTCTGACTACAGGAAAGGTCATAGAAAACACCTTTAATGCCGGAGTAAAAGTGGAGACGGCCCGGGTGGAAAGGAGGCCTTACCAGTTCCTGTATGAAGACGACCTGGGATTCCATTTTATGCATTTAGAGACCTTTGAACAGATCTCCATTGAAAAAAATATGATTGAAAATGCGGATCTTTACAAAGAGGGCCAGGAGGTGGAAGTAGTATATCACGCGGACACGGAAACCCCTCTTTCCGTAGAGCTCCCTCCCTTTGTTGAGCTAACCATAACCTATTCGGAACCAGGAGTGAGAGGCGACACATCCTCCTCAACTGCCTTAAAACCTGCTACCCTCGAAACCGGTGCAGAGATCATGGTTCCCATCTTTATTGAGCAGGGGGAAACCATTAAGGTTGACACCCGCGACCGCACCTATTCGGAGCGTGTTAAATAATTGCTGGGTACTCAATGTGAAAAATCCTTATCTTTATATCAGATAAGGGTTTTTACCATGCTCGAAAAGTCCCGCACAAAGAATCAACGGCTGATCATGTCCAATTTCAAGCTCAATGCATTGCTTGAAATTACCCTTGGTATCAATGAAAACCTTCCGGTAGAAACCCTTTTACAGAAATACGAAAAGATCCTGAAGGAAGACCTGGAGATAGGAAAGGTGGTGATCTTCAAAAAAACGGAAACCTGGGATTGCATATTAAACTCGGGCTTCTCCAGGGATCTTACCGAAGATCCCCGTATCGGAAAAAAACTCACAAATATCAGAGACATATCTCCAGTTGGGGTCATTTCAGAAGTCTTTCCTCCCGACGTGGATATCATCGTACCGGTTATACACAAAAACGAGCCCATAGCTTATGTCCTCATCGGGGACATTGATGAGGAAAGTGAGGGAGTTAGTCCCATCATCAAACATCTGCGTTTCATACAAACACTTTCGAACATCATTATCGTAGCCATTGAAAACATCAGGCTATACAATGAAAATCTAAGACAGGTGGCCATCAAAAGGGAGTTGGAACTGGCTTCCAAAATGCAAAACATGTTGATCCCGGAGGAAAAAAACCTTCCCGTTAGCAGTAAAATCAAATTCAGTAGCTTTTACCATCCTCATTACGATGTAGGTGGAGATTACTATGATGTAATAAAATTATCATCCACCGAAATAGGTTTTTGCATTGCCGATGTTTCCGGAAAGGGAATGTCGGCTGCCATCCTTATGTCCAATTTTCAGGCAAATCTCAGAGCCTTGTTCATTCGGGGGATAAATCTGAAGCAGCTGGTATCCGAACTCAACATGAGAGTAATGGACAGCGCCAAGGGAGAGAAATTCATTACCCTCTTCCTCGCAAAATTTAATACACGGAGAAACATTCTCGAATACATCAATGCAGGCCACAATCCTCCCCTCTTCTATGATATTACCAGGAAAAAGCTGAATCTTCTGAAAACCGGGACTGTTGGGTTAGGAATGCTCGATGAATTGCCCTTTATCAATTCCGAAGAAATACGGATCCGCAGTAATTCCAAGTTGCTTTGCTATACCGACGGACTCGTGGAATTGTTGGAAGAGGAAGGGGTTGAATACGGCACCCGTTTTATTGAAGAAAAAATACGCAATTCAAGAACCATTGAACAGAATATGAAAGCCATCATTGAAGAGCAGAATATTCTTAATGGAAGCAGCTCTATTTTTGATGATATCTCTATCCTGGGAATGGATTTCATTAACCGCGTTTAAGGCTGAAAACGCACCCTCCTGTCTGCTGATCCAAATCAACGATGCCAGTGTTTTTTTACTATATTTGGAAAAATTTTTCGGTAATGAATTTTGTTGATGAACTACGATGGAGGGGAATGCTCCATGACATGACTCCGGGCATTGAGCAGGAACTTGAAAAGGGAATGATATCTGCCTACGTGGGAATCGACCCTACAGCCGATTCTCTTCACATCGGACACCTGGTGGGAATTATGATGCTCAGGCATTTCCAGCAGTCCGGACACAAGCCCATTGCCCTCATTGGGGGTGCCACCGGAATGATTGGGGATCCTTCCGGTAAATCCCAGGAAAGAAACCTGTTGGATGAAGAAACCCTCAGGCACAATCAGGAATGCATCCGGAAACAACTGGAACTATTCCTGGATTTTACCACTCCCGATGACAATTGTGCGCTTTTGGTGAATAATTATGACTGGATGAAAGATTTTAGTTTTTTGTCTTTCATCCGCGATGTGGGGAAGCATATCACCGTGAACTATATGATGGCGAAGGACTCAGTAAAAAAGCGCTTATCGGCCGATTCAAAATCGGGTATGTCTTTTACGGAATTTACCTACCAGCTCGTTCAGGGATATGATTTTCTTCATCTCTATAAAAGGCTGAACTGTAAACTCCAGATGGGGGGTTCGGATCAGTGGGGCAACATCGTTACCGGAACGGAGCTGATCCGCCGAATTGAAGGAGGGGAAGCCTATGCACTAACCTGCCCCCTGATCACCAAATCGGACGGGGGAAAATTCGGAAAAACGGAAGAGGGAAATGTCTGGCTGGATCCGGCACGAACCTCACCCTATAAATTCTACCAATTCTGGTTAAATGTTTCCGATGAAGATGCAGAAAAATACATTAAGATATTTACCCTATTATCCCAACAGGAGATTATTGACCTGTTTAACGAACAAAAGGAATTCCCTCATCTGAGGGCGCTTCAGAAAAAACTTGCCGAAGAGGTTACCATAATGGTTCATGGCAGGGAAGAATACGAGGCTGCTGTTGATGCTTCCGAAATACTCTTTGGAAAATCCACCACCGAGTCCCTGAAGAAAATCAGGGAAGATACTTTTCTCTCCGTATTTGAAGGTGTACCCACTTTCGAAGCGCCCGGGCCCGATATTGAGGAAAGCCTTCAGGATTTCCTGGTCGATACTACCGGGGTCTTTTCCTCCAAAGGGGAGTTAAGGAGACTGGTCAAAGGGGGTGGACTCAGCCTCAATAAAGAAAAGGTAAGCGATGAAAACATGCTCATAACCAGAGAACAATTTCTTAACGATAAGTACATTCTGGTTCAAAAAGGAAAAAAAAATTACTTTCTTGTAATTGCTAAAAAATAAACTACGCATTTATGGCAACAGAAACCAAAAAAAAGCTGAGCTATGATTTTAGCTCCTCCGATCTGCTGATCTTTACCTGGAATAAAAGAATTCCCCTGGCAATAATCACCATTATTGCCGCCATTGCCTCCACCATTGCCTCATTTATGATCACCGAAAAATTTCGTTCCTCCGTAGTAATGTTTCCAACCGCAGATGCATCCATATCCAGAAGCCTGCTTGGACAGACCAATCCGACTTCAAGGATGTATCAGATTGGAATGGAGGAACAGTCGGAACAACTTATGCAGGTACTTCATTCTTCCCGCATCCGCGACCGGGTGATAGAAAAATTTGATCTTATGGACCACTATGAGATCGATCGCAATAGCGAATATCCCATGACAGAGTTGTATGCTGCTTACGAATCTAACGTTAGTTTTCGCATAACCCGTTACCTTTCAGTGGTTATTGAAGTAATGGATGCTGATCCCCAAATGTCGGCCGATATCGCCAATTTCATAAGCGATATGGTGGATACGGTTTATGTTACCATGATGAGGGAAAGGGCTGTTGAGGCATACGAGATTATGAAATTTGAAAAACAGGATGTAGAAAATACGATAGACTCACTAAAGGAGGAAATAGAATTTTACCGGGATTTGGGTATCAATCATATTGTTTCGCAACTGGAAAGGTACAACGAAGGGTATGCCAATGCATTGGTAGAAAATAACGACCGGGCCGAATCCATTCTTGAAGAAAAAGTGAATATGATAACCGATCATCAGACCGAGTATACCCTTCTGAGGGATATGATCTACCTGACCAATGCGAGATCAGCCGAACTGGATAAAAGGCTTGCAGAGGCCAGGATAGAGGCTACCCAGACCCTTCCTCACAAATTTACAGTCGATCGTGCTTATCCAGCCGAAAAGAAAGCCTATCCTAAGAAATCCATCATCGTGATCATCTCAACCCTTGCCGCCTTTTTGATGGGCCTTATACTTTTGATTATCAGAGACAACGTATCTAAAAAAGTAGCTGCATAATGCAACTCTTCAAAGCAGAGAGAAAATCCCTGATTGCTTACTATTTTGCAGGACTGGCATTTGTTCTGCTGAACAGCTATCTGCTTTACAAGGAGATATTTTATTTGCCGGTCCTTCCGGTTTTCATCATAGTGCTTGCCCTGGTTTTCACCTCGCTCGACCGCACTCTTTTGTTGATCGTCTTTTTTGTGCCCATTTCCATTCCACTTTCGAATTTTATCGGGAAGGACGCAGGCATTGATCTCTATATTCCCACCGAACCGCTCCTGGCGGGTATCATGTTGCTGGTTTTCCTCAAATATCTCTGGGGCAGCAGAATGGATGGCCGAATCTTAAGGCACCCGGTTACTCTGTCCATTTTTTTCAACATAGCCTGGATCGTTATCACTTCGATAACTTCAACCATGCCCCTGGTTTCCTTCAAATTTTTGGTGGCAAGAATATGGTTCATAACTACTTTTTACCTGCTGGCAGCCGAGGTATTCCGGAATCCGGAAAGGATAAGGCAATATGTATGGGCATACCTTATTCCCTTTGTTTTTGTTATTTTTTATGTTCTCGTCAAACATATGGGGTACGGACTAGACGATCAGCAGGCATCCCACTGGGTGGTAAAGCCCTTTTACAACGACCATACCTCCTATGGTGCTGTTCTGGCCCTTCTGATTCCTGCCATAGCCGGGGTGTTTTACAGTTATCGCGGACTTAGCCTGCAAAAGAAAATGATCATACTTGGAGTAATCGCACTTTTGTTTATCGCCACCTTGTTTTCCTACACCCGCGCTGCCTGGGTAAGTCTTATCCTTATTGCGGGAGTGCTTATCGTCATTCTGTTGAAGTTCAATGTAAAACTACTTATCATGGCTACCCTTCTGGTTGCAGCGGTGGTAATCTCTTCCTGGACAAGCATAATGATGAGGCTGGAGCAGAATACCCAGGATTCTTCGGGTGAATTTACCGAGCATGTGCAGTCCATTTCCAATGTTCGGACCGATGCTTCCAACCTGGAAAGAATCAACCGTTGGAACAGTGCTCTTAGAATGTGGGAAGAAAAGCCTTTTTTCGGATGGGGGCCGGGAACGTATATGTTTCAATACGCCCCATTCCAGGTTTCACATGAAAAAACCATTATCAGTACCAACACCGGGAACCGGGGAAATGCCCATTCCGAATACCTGGGTCCGCTTTCAGAATCGGGGGTGATCGGGATGTTATCCATTCTTATTATTGTTTTTGTCACCATTTCGACAGGGTTAAGGGTTTATTACAATGCTAGCTCAAAACAGGTTAAATTTCTTTCCCTGGGACTGCTTCTGGGACTGGTCACCTATTGGACACATGGTATTTTAAACAATTTTCTGGATACGGACAAGGCTTCAGCCCTGGTTTGGGGATTTACTGCAGCCCTGGTAGCCCTGGATATCTTTCACCGGGAAAGGCCCGATGAAGAATCAATCGGATCATAAGCCACCTCTTTGGTTTGGGGATTCCAGTCTTCGTATCTTTTTTCCAACTCCTCTATCCGAAGGTAAGGGAAGACTGCCGGAGCGAAAGCTGAAAGGGGTTTGTAGAGCAGTGATCTCTCCTTTTGTTCCTCGGGAATAAAACTGTGCATGCTTCCCAGGTAGTCGACCATACTGATCAGGACACTTAAAATGAAGGCAACTTTTAGGGTGTTGAAAAGTAATCCCCCCAACCGGTTTACAAAACCCAACGCCACTGCCCTGATAAGCTTATCTATAACAAATGAGATGAGGTGGATAAGGATCACGATAATCAAGAATGTCAGAGTAAAGGCAGCGAAAGGTAAATACCTGGGATCCATATCAAACCATTGCTGTATACTTATCTCGGCAACCCAGGAAAAATGAATGGCACCATAAATCCCAAGAATAAGTGCCAGCAGGGATGCTGCCGAAAATACCAGTCCTTTGCTAAAGCCTTTGTAGGCTGCCCATATCAGGGGGATAGCGAGAAACAGATCTAAGTAGTTCATGACTAAAAAACAGATTTTTGGGGTCTTTTATTACCATCCTCGTCTTTGGCGTCCATAAAAATGATAAACGACTCCAAGGGTAACGACAAACTGGTCCCATGATCCCGCAATATACTTACCCGAAAGCGTAGCATCGTAATTTTTATTGACCATCATTTCGATGGTAGCCCCGATATTGAATCCGGGATTAATTCCTGACTGGTCCTCAACCGTGGTGCCGAGCAGAGGATCCTCCACCTTTGAAATTAGTCCGGTAAGATTGACCCCTGCAAATCCCATCATTCTGAGTTCATTCTCCCTGAAGAGCCCGTATTGCATATCGACATCTGCCTGGAACATAAAAGTTTTTATTTTCGGTCCGAAGCCCGTACCCCTTTCCCTGGGAATATAGCCAGATAGCGTGGGAACCAGGTGGGTACGCTCGAAAAGTTTGAAATAAGCCTTTCCGTGAAACCCGGGATTTCCCGTTTCACCGTAGTTATAATCCACTCCGGAAGAAAAACTGAGTCCGCCTCCCCATCTTTCCAGTTGTGAAAAAGCCCGGGAAGGAAAAATGAGGATGGAAATGCTTAAATAAACTGTGAGGGCAAGAGCTCTGATCATGAGGATTTTTGCTTCAAAAATAGCAAGAAATGCAGGGTGAATAAGCTTGTTTTTTCACGATTCTCCAAAAAGTAATTAACATAAATGCGAAATTTCCGTTCAAAGAGAAGAATGCCTGGAAAAAGGATCATGAGGAGAAAGGAAAATTTCTTTCTCTTTTTCAATAAAATAGTAAATTTGTGCAGACAGTTGCCAAACCAAACTTAAATCAGAATACTTCATGGCTGAAAACACAGGGGAAATAATTCAGGTAATTGGTCCGGTAGTGGACGTTAGTTTTGAGAAAACCGGCAACGAATTGCCCAGCATCCATGATGCACTGGAAGTAAAACGGGAAGACGGAACTTCCCTGATCATTGAAATTCAGCAACACATCGGTGAATTTACGGTAAGGACAATTGCCATGGATTCCACCGACGGATTGCAGAGGGGAATGAAGGTTTACCCGACAGGGTCTTCGATCAAAATGCCGGTGGGCGACAAGGTCAGGGGAAGGTTGTTGAATGTGGTCGGTAAAAGCATTGACGGTATTGGAGAGCTCGACAACAGCAATGGTTACGAAATCCACAACAAGCCACCCAAATATGAGGACCTTTCAACCGAGACTGAGGTTTTATTTACCGGTATAAAGGTAATTGATCTTTTGGAACCATACTCCAAAGGGGGGAAAATCGGGCTCTTCGGGGGTGCGGGAGTAGGGAAAACGGTGATCATTATGGAGCTCATCAACAATATTGCCAAGAAGTATTCGGGACTCTCCGTTTTTGCAGGAGTGGGTGAAAGGACGCGTGAAGGGAACGATCTGCTTCGTGAAATGATTGAATCGGGTGTTATTAAATACGGGGAGGAGTTTTTTAAATCCATGGAAGCAGGGGGATGGGACCTTAGCAGGCTCGACCCGGAAAGTCTGAAAGAATCTCAGGCAACCCTTGTGTTCGGGCAGATGAATGAGCCTCCCGGTGCGCGTGCTACGGTTGCCCTTTCGGGTCTTACCATTGCTGAAGCTTTTCGGGATGGGGATGAAGAAAGCGGCGGAAGGGACATTCTGTTCTTTGTGGATAACATTTTCCGCTTTACCCAGGCAGGCTCAGAGGTTTCTGCACTTTTGGGGCGGATGCCTTCAGCTGTGGGATATCAGCCTACGCTGGCCACCGAAATGGGCTTGATGCAAGAAAGGATCACCTCAACCAAAAAAGGATCCATTACGTCGGTTCAGGCAATTTATGTACCAGCAGATGACCTGACCGACCCGGCACCGGCCACCACTTTTGCACACCTGGATGCTACTACTGTGCTTTCCAGAAAGATTGCCTCTCTGGGCATATATCCGGCGGTTGATCCTCTGGATTCCACTTCAAGGATCCTTTCTCCTGAAATCGTAGGTAAGGAGCACTACCAGACTGCCCAAAGAGTGAAAGAGCTCTTGCAGAGGTACAACGAACTGCAGGATATCATTGCCATCCTGGGGATGGATGAACTCTCGGAAGAAGATAAACTAGTGGTTCACAGAGCACGAAGGGTGCAGAGGTTTCTTTCCCAACCATTCTATGTGGCCGAACAATTTACCGGCATACCGGGTGTGATGGTAACCATTGAAGATACCATCAAGGGATTTAATATGATCATTG
>CAZNFR010000110.1:0-9591 GCA_964572225.1 uncultured Bacteroidaceae bacterium | reverse complement strand
CCTATAACACCTAACTGAAACTGCTTTTTTGAAGATGCCTTTCTTACCACCAACGCTGAAAATTACGGTGTCGTTTATTGGAAAGTATTTAATTAAATCTTCAGGATTCTTAGACTGCCAATTTCCTCCGGGTAGATCACCCTGCCTGATGAGCCATCCGGTGAAGTTTCATAAATTGTGTTTTCCTGAATAAAATGGTGTCTTTCAATTTGCCCTTTAAAATCAATGGGTTCATTATTTAAAAATCTATGATATGATGTGAAGATGATTGCAGACATTGCATCAGGATGGTAGACCTCGTTTTCATTGAAAAACTTTTTCAACTCACTGTCTCGCCATAATCCCCATTCATTTCTAATCCACATACCATACGGGAAATGCATTTTTGATACGGCATCTTGTTCAGGTAGCACCATAAAAGTGTATTTTATGGTGTCATCCATGTATTGATTTAGGTAGGGTATGGTTTCTTCAAGAGTTGTTGGCTTCCCTTTAAGAGCCTGATTATCCTGTCCAAATATTGAAACCACACATAGCACCAAAACTATTTGAAGTAGTATTTTCATTGTTGAGGTGTTCTTTTTCATTGATTGTGTTAATATACCTCGAAAATACAAAAATCATGCCTATGGCATTTCAAAATCCTTTCATAAATTATTAATGGTAAGAAATTTGTAGTAATTTCATGAACCAAGAATTTAATACTAAACCCTGACATAATTTTTTAATGGAACTACCAAAAAATCAAAGAATACTGCTTCTGACCACAGTTCTACTAACAGTTTTCCTCAACGATATTAGTGCTCAAAATTTTGTTATTCGTGGTGCGGTATATGACGAAGAAAATTCACCGTTAATAGGAGCATCCATTTTAGAAGAAGGAACACGGAACTATACAATTTCCGATATGCAAGGTAAGTTTTCATTAACGCTCTCAAAGTTCGGTGACAGAAAAATTAATGTTATGTTCTTAGGGTATCATACCCTAACATTAACACTCAGCGGTGTACAGTTACCTTCCAACACAGACACCGTTTTTCAGGATGTTACTATTCACATGGAAGTTGATACAACTGATTATTTCAATCCACCACACAGAGGTTACTGGCATGTTTATTCTGTAGTTCTCGGAACTACTGCAAGCAGATTTTATGCAGACTTTTCATCTTTCACAGAATTACCGACTAAATATATTGATGGCTTCAACAATATTGAATATACGGTAGACCTTTCCGCAGGTGGATACTATAATAGCATTTTTGGATCAGGTCACTTACGGGGATCAATTTACAATCCGGTAGAATCTTCTGATTCAATTGATGAAACTGTTCGTTTGTCAGATATTGGTATACAGTTTGGATACGGCTTTGGAGTTAGGGGATACAAATTAGTATTTACTCCGTACCTTGGTTTGGATGTTTTGTTTTATCGCTTGAAAACTTCTGATCCAGATGTAACATTACCGCTTACCACATATTTGGCAAATCAATATTACCATGTCACGTTCCGCCAGTGGACATCGACATTGGGAGCAAACTTAGATATAAAATTATTTGGTAGCCGAAAAGGAAGTCCTTGGGGGTATACATCAATGCATTTGAGGACGGGTGTTGGATACATGTTCCGTCTGAGCAAACATCCATATATAAAAGCACCAACAAACGATTTGGCATCAGATGGTATATTAGATATGAATAATTTATATCTAAACGCTGGATTGGTGTTTTACTTACAGAATTGAATATTATGAAATATAGTAATTGCAGAATACCAATATTAATCTTTCTTGTTTCTATTTCAGTAAATGAATTGTTTTGCCAGAACCAACTTTGGATTAGAGATTTAACAAATGACAAGGAATTTTTACTGCCGAAAAGAAACTACAATACATATTTCCGGGTGAATAAATCATACTGGTACAACCCACATGATACATTGCTCACAAGATTTTATGATCCAAAATTCCCTTCAGATTCAGGATTTATTGGAAATCCTTTTGATTACATGGACGCAACACAAGACAGTATTACATTGAAGTTAGATTACACATGGAAGGGAGGACAGACATTTCCCAAGACAATTCCACCTTCTTATGATAGAGCAGGAAACATGTTGTTTCAGACGGTATATTTTACTCCGTATACCCGAAAAATTGCACTTAACGATATAAGTGAGATTTATGTGCAAAGGACATATCATAAATTCAGTGATGATGTTTGGATATGGGGTGGCTTCCTTGGAGGAATTTCATTGGTTGCATCTCCATTTGTTTTCTTCTTGGAGGACAAGAAACTCGGTGCAGGTATGTTTGCTTTTGGAGCAGCGGGAGTTGGGGCTTCAATTATTTCATATAAATTCCACTTCGGATACAAAGAATTTAAAAAACCACACTTCGAGTTTTTTTGGGATCAGTGAAATTGCATGAACGATTGCAATGGATATAAACGGGAATAAAATATTGGATATATTTTTTCATTTGAAAAAATAATCAATTTTTCCACCAAAGACACTGAACCGGACACTTATAATACAAAAACCCCTGATAATCAGGGGTTATATGTAGCTCCACCAGGACTATAATCACTGTGAATTTAAGGAAATTGACAAAAAGTATTTATTTATCTTACTCTGCAATTAAGCTTGACAATACAGGGTTTTTCCCGACGAATAATTCTCTGTTTCTAATTTTTCAGTGGAATAAAATATTCTGTTACTTTTGTAACAAATTTGCTAAAAGCATCTTTGAAACAACCTGGCCACGGAGAAATGCCGGAGTGGTCGAACGGGGCGGTCTCGAAAACCGTTGTCCGCCTTGTGCGGACCGGGGGTTCGAATCCCTCTTTCTCCGCAATTCAAATCCCAAACAAAGAAGCCTCCAGGAAAACCGGAGGCTTCTTTGTATAGCAAAGGATTAACGCCTAAGCCAAATGTATCCTCAGATTATTCTCTGCCGCTGCCAGAACCGCCCGGGTTGATACCCCATATCGACATGCACTCTCGCAGTATCCCGGACAATCCATACAAGCCTCTGCGGGTTTGTTGCCCGGCAAGGCCGCAAACTTTTCAATCGCTTCCCGCTGCCTGCCCTTACGAGTGTAGTAATAGTTATACCGCATTATGTAATTTACAGCAACTCCATTAGGACATGCCGCCTCGCAGTCATTACATCCTATCCTGCAATTCAGCCGCCCAAAAGCCTTGTTGTAGGTTTCCAACATTCCCAGTTCACCCTGCCCGGACCCTTCCCCCGACATACTCAGCATATCTTCCACATCCCCGAAATTGTTGAATGCCCACAACACTGTGTGCGCCTTATCGTTACAAAGTACAAATTTCATGGCTGCATCCATCAACTCCCTTTCCGTTTCAAGTCCGTAGTCTGCAAAAAACTTCTTCCCTTCCTCAGTCATTGCCTTGAACTTTTCATAAAACTGAAGGGTATATTCATTGGGTTCCTTTCCTTCCGCCCGGGTCTGATTGATCCTCTCATCCAACATCATAAACAGCTGGATGGGATTGGATTTGATGATCTGCGTTCCCATATTCTTCTGCTCACAGGCATTTAGGACCTTTTCGGCCTTATCCCTGTTAAAGAAATTATACGCCAGCTGAATCACATCAAACCTGCCGTCTTCCACAGCCGCCATGAGGATGGTGTCCAGACTCTCATCCGGATTCACCAGGTGGTTGTTTCCATGACAGGAAACACCGACCGACCGCACCTTACCTTCTTTTATCATTTGTTTCATTCCCTCATGAAAGGCCTCGTCCTTCATGATCTTCGAACTCTCAGCACTGTGAATCATCATGCAATCCACATAATCAGTTTCCAGCCTTTCCAGCGATGCCAGCGTCCGCTTTATAACCTCCTCCTTCGAGGGGAAAGCCCCTTCCTCCGGTAGCAGCTTGGAATTGATGAAAATCTTCGACCGGTCGTAGTCCTTTAACACTCTGGCAATCAATTTCTCATTGTTCCCGTTCCCGTATGCCTCTCCGGTATCAATGACGTTCACACCCGCGTCCAGAAGCGCCCTCAGAACCCCCTCACTCGAAGGCGATCCGCTTCCAAAATCCGACACGCGAAATCCCGTCCGTCCCAGAGTACGGTATCGTTTAATTACAGGTTTTTCTTCATCTTTCGGGTTAATTCTGCCGTGGTTAACCACCATCCCGGTGCCTGCCAGGCCCAGGACCGATTTTTTAAGGAAGTTTCTTCTTCCGGCTTGCTTGTTCATGGTAAGTTTTGCTTATCGGGTTTGCAAGCCTAATATTACAAAATTATATGCAAAAAGGAAATCTATTCTGCTGAAGGAATTCAGTCATCAGTAACTACCCGGAATCCCAAGGCTAAGAACATTGACCCTTCGGTATTCGGTTTCCTTAGAGTCAGCTATCAAATACACAGCTCTGAACCACACCTGCCCCTAAATTCCGGAGCTCTGCCTTTTGCTCTTCAAACTTCTCCGGATCCAGGGCCTGAGTGGCATCTTCAATCAACCAGGTCCGGAATCCCTCCTTAAGCGCATCTTTCAGCGTGAAATAAACGCAAACATCACCCGCAAGGCCCGAAACAAACAACTCCCTCACTCCCTTACTCTTAAGATATTCCGCCAGTCCGACCGATTTTTTATGCCCGTTATCGTAAAACCCACTGTAAGAGTCTATTTCCCTGTCCATCCCCTTCCTGAAAATGGCCTCAACAGGCCTCATGTCCAGATCCTCCGAGAAACCGGCCCCTTCCGTCCCCTGTACACAATGGTCGGGCCACAATACCTGCTCAATTCCTCCCACCATTCCCTCCTCAAAGGGCTTTTTACCCTGGTGATTGGAGGCAAAACTCATATGATCCGCCGGATGCCAGTCCTGGGTTGCCACCACGAGGTCAAAACCGCCCGAGATCCGGTTAATCACCGGCAGGATACGGTCGCCCCCGGGTACCTCCAGCGATCCTCCCGGTAGAAAATCATTCTGTACGTCAATAATCAGTAATGCTTTCATATCCTTAGGTTTATGTTTGGCTGTATTTTTGCCTTAATTTTTCCCTTAACGAATGAAGGGACTCACTGATCCCTATCTTGTATACATGCGGATTTTCAAATCGCTTGTATTCATCGGGAAGAAGACTCATCCTTTCTTTACAATACCTGGAAATTTCCGCCGGAGAAGTCCCGCTCTCGCTTCTCAATCCTCTTTTCATCACGGTTGAAAGGACCTCTTCTTTTTCCAGCTTTCCGGTTTCCATGCTCTTATCCGGGTGTGAAGGGTGAATCATTCTTCCGGGATCCTTCTCCTCTTCCAGCATCACCAGGTCGGCCCCGAAAAAACTCCCATCCTCATCAAGCAGCCTCGCTACCTTTTTTATTCCCGGCAGGGTCATTTTTGCGCGGTTTTCAGAAAGTTTCAGACGAGGTTTTCCATCAAAGGAGGATAGCTTGTATACTCCGTCCAACGCCCCATCGGGCGAGCCGGTGACCAGACTGGTCCCCACCCCAAAAAGATCGATAGGGGCGTTCTGCCGGCGCAGACTATAAATGAGATGTTCATCCAGCTGATTGGAAGCAGCGATCCTTACCTCCGGGAAACCTGCCTCATCCAGCATCTTCCGTGCTTTCTTTGCCTGATAAGCCAGATCACCGCTGTCGAGCCGGATGGCTTTTAACTCATGACCTTCCTCACGCAGTTCCCGGGCAACCCTGATGGCATTGGGGATCCCCGACCTCAGAGAGTCGTAAGTGTCGACCAGTAACACCGAACTGTCCGGATGCGCATTAGCATACTTCCGGAAGGCTGTCAACTCATCTTCCTGACTCTGAACAAAGGAATGAGCCATGGTGCCACTGGCCTGTAAGTCAAATCCGAGCGCAGCCATAGTATTGCTCGTTGAGTCGAATCCGCCTATCACGGCCGACCGGGCCGCCAGATTGGCCCCTGTACCCTGCGCCCTCCGCAATCCAAAATCAGATAAAACCGCATCACCGGCCACCATCCTTATGCGATAGGCTTTGGTTGCAACCAGAGATTGATAATTTATGTAGTTCAACAACAGGCTTTCAATCAGCTGGGCCTCAATTACATTTGCTTCCACACGGATCACCGGTTCTTCCGGAAATACCGGCTCACCTTCCCGTACTGAATGAATGCTGCCTTTGAATGAAAAGTTTTCCAAATAATGGAGGTACTTCGGGTCCAGCTTATACGCTTTTAATTTCTCAAGATCATCCCTGCTAAACGTAAAATTCTCGAGGATTTCCAACAAGGGACCTAATCCCGCGAAAACGACATATCCACCGTTAAAGGGGCTCTTACGAAAGAAGTAGTCAAAGCATGCAGGTTTTTCATGATCACCGGATAAGAAATAGGCCTGTCCCATGGTGATCTCGTAAAAATCCGTGTAGGTTGCATTCAACTGTAATTCCATCGGGCAATCCCTTATTCAAAACCGGGAGGAGGGAACTCCTTCAGTTCCATTTCCAGGTTTCTTTTAAGGGTTAACAACTGCGGACTCAGATTGGTTGTATCGAGCGGGTTTTGTTCCAGGGGATCCCCGGAAATATGATAAAAGCGACCGTCGTGGTATAATTTATATTCGAGGTTGCGGATAAACCTCCCATTCGGAAAATTCCCCCACCCGGGTTCATAATGAACAAATACCCTTTCGCGATGACTCTCGGTCTCTCCTTTCAATAAAGGCAACAGACTTTTCCCGTCCGAAGTATGCTCCAGTCCGGCCAGATCATTCAGGGTGGCAAAGAAATCGCTGAACTCCACCAGTCCGTCGTAAGTAAAAGAACCCTCCATCCCATCAGGCCACGAAACCACCAGGGGAACCCGGGTCCCGGCATCGGTCATACTGCCCTTTCCCCCCTGGTAATACCCCGAATCAACCCGGGTAAATATGCGGGTATGCGTACCATTATCCCCGGTGAAGATCAGCAAAGTATTATCAAAGAGGTCTTTTTCCTTCAAATGCCGGGTAATCCTCCCCACAATCTTGTCGGTGTAACTCATCATGCTTTTAAAATAGGCCGTATCTCCATCATACCGGTTTTCAGGATTTTCCCACTCACGATCATCCGGAGTAGGTACAAAAGGATCATGCACAAGGACCATGGGGTAGTAGATGAAAAACTTTTCATCCTCATGCCGGTCGATGAAATCCAGAACAAAATCCGCAAAAACATCCGGACCATAGGAGTCATCCAACCCCGCTATTTCACTCCCGTTTTTAACGATCAGTGGATCAGCATAACGTTCACCTTCCCTTTTGTTCTTATTCACCTGCCATAAACAAAACTCATCAAACCCATGCTCATAGGGACGGTTTATATCCTGTCCGCCGGCATGATTAAAAATATATCCGTTTAACTGCCATTTCCCGGCAATGGCCGTTTTGTATCCGGCTTCCTTCATCAGTTTCCCAAAAGAAAAGGTTTCCGGGTTGAGGTACTCAAAAGTCTCATAATTCCGAAAATTATACATGCCGGTCATGATCTTTACCCTCGAGGGAGTACAAAGAGGCTGGGAGATGCATTGAGTAAAGTTTGCACCGGTCCGGGCCAGGTTATCCAATACAGGCGTTTTATAGTCGGCAGCACCATTTACCCCCAGGCATTCATATCCCATATCATCGGCCATGATCAGGATCACGTTGGGTTGCTCATTTTTTGGTGAGGAACAGGATGCCATCAGGGTGCAGACGGTCATCGAAGTGATAATTCGGTTGGTATTCATAATGTGATGGATCAGAAAAAGCAATAAGAGGATGGAAAGATACCCATTTCATTCCTGAAATGAAATATACCAAAGCTTTGGATGAGAGGAGGATTCCTGTTGTCAAAATCTTCCTTCAGAATGGGAAACAGATGACCGGCAACCACCCCCCGCTATAGCTTTTATTGAGAATCTCAGAAACTCCTTATCGTTTGTTTAGAATCTTTTTAATTAGCAGACAGTCTGTGTTTTTTCATCCTTTTCAGAACTTAAAATAATATATTTGTTATGTTGAGTAACACTGTTATTTAGCATAACAATTAACATCCTGAATATCAATTATTAACTAAAACAAAACTTCATGAATACGAACGGATCTCCGGTGATTTCTTTTGCGAGCGGCGAACAATTACCGGTCGAACTTCACAAGGTAAGGGTAGTACAAAAATTATTTCTGAAACCCATTGAAGACCGGTACAAAGCCATTGAAGAGGGCGGATACAACACCTTTCTTTTGAATACCAAAGACATTTTTCTGGATATGCTCACCGACAGTGGTACCAATGCCATGAGTGACAATCAGATTTCGTCCATGCTTCAGGCCGACGATGCCTATGCTGGCAGTCAGAGTTTCTACCGTATGGAAGCAGCTCTGCGTGAAGTATTTGGCAAACAGCTGATCCTCCCTGTTCACCAGGGGAGGGCCGCAGAGAACATCATTTCCCAGACCTTCATCAAGGAAGGGGATATCATCCCGATGAATTACCATTTCACCACCACCAAGGCTCATATGGAGATGAACGGGGGTAAAGTATTCGAGATTTATACGGATCAGGCTCTTAAGATCAAATCCGACAATCCTTTCAAGGGGAATATTGATGTGGAGAAGTTCAGGGCTCTGATAGCTGAGTATGGTGCGGAACGGATTCCTTTTGTACGTTTTGAAGCTTCGACCAACCTGATCGGGGGTCAGCCCTATTCCATGGCCAATATGCGGGAGGTTACCAATATTGCCAAAGAACACGGCATCATGGTAGTACTCGATGCAAGCCTCATTGGTGAGAACGCTTATTTCATCAAACATCGGGAGGAGGGATACCAGAATGTATCCATCAAGGAGATCCTCAATGAAATGTGCGGGTTGTCTGATCTGGTATACTTCTCCAGTCGCAAGGTAAGCTCCACCCGTGGTGGGGGTATATGCACCGACAGTGAAGAAATCTTCCTGAAAATGAGGGACCTGGTTCCTCTCTATGAGGGATTCCTTACTTATGGTGGGATGTCGGTTCGCGAGATCGAAGCCATGGCAGTGGGTCTTTATGAAACCACCGATGAAACTGTGATTGGTCAGTCTCCTTCATTTATAAAATACGCCGTGGATGAGCTTGATAAAGAGGGAATACCCGTAATAACTCCGGCCGGTGCCCTGGGTTGTCATATTGATGCCATGGGTTTCCTGCCACACGTTCCCCAGGAAGAGTATCCTGCAGGGGCTCTGGCTGCGGCTTTGTATATCATTTCCGGATGTCGTGGAATGGAGAGAGGGACCATCTCCAGCGAACGCGATGAGAATGGAAAGGATATCCTTGCTGATATGGAGCTTCTCAGACTTGCCTTCCCGAGAAGGGTATTTACACTTTCGCAAACCCTGTTTTTGCTAGACCGGGTGAAATGGTTGTATAAGAACCGGGATCTTGTTGGCGGACTCAAATTCGTGGATGAGCCCCCTGTGCTTCGGTTCTTTATGGGTAAACTGGCACCCACGAGCGACTGGCCACAGAAATTGATGGCCAGGTTTAGGGAAGATTTCGGGGAAAGCCTGTAGGGGTTGAGAGGTTGAGAGGTTGAGAGGTTGAGAGGTTGAGAGGTTGAGAGGTTGAG
>CAZNFR010000109.1:0-9733 GCA_964572225.1 uncultured Bacteroidaceae bacterium | reverse complement strand
AAAATTAAAAGCACTATTAAAGAACAGAAATTATGAAGGAAGACCTATCTATTCCGATTGCATTCAGGATAATTGCCGGAATCCTTATCCTGCTGGGAGCAGGGGCCTTTGTTTATGCATTCGTTACCGATCCCCAACGTGCCTGGGCCAATTACCTCCTGAATAATTATATCTTCTTATCCATTGCCATGGGGGGTGTTTTCTTCTTTGTTATTCAATATATTTCTCAATCAGGTTGGTCGGCCGGATTTAAACGAGTTTCTGAAGCTATGATGTCATGGCTTCCCTATGCAGCAGCCTTTTTCCTCATTCTCTATTTTGGCATCCATTCACTGTATTACTGGAGTCATGAGGAAGTGGTGATTTCAGATGAGCTTGTTCAGCATAAAACCCCCTACCTGAATGTACCTTTTTTCTACATAAGGATTGTCGTTTATTTTGCTCTATGGGTTTTGTTAACTCAGATTTTGAGGAAATTTTCGATTAAAGAGGATGAAGTGGGAGGAATGCACTATTTTGAGAAAAGTGAATTTTATTCCAAAATACTCATTTTTGTTCTTGCAATTACCTTTACTCTCTCTGCAATCGACTGGATAATGTCCCTGGAACCTCACTGGTACTCTACAATCTTTGCCCTGAAAAATATGGTTTCAGCATTTCTTCACGGTGTCTCAGTAATGGTTCTTATTATTTTTATCCTCTACAAAAGGGGATATTTTCCCTTCCTAAATAAATATCATCTGCACGACTTTGCCCGCTACCTTTTTATGCTTGCCATCGTTTGGGGATATTTCTGGTTCGCTCAGTTTATGTTGATCTGGTATGGCAATATTCCGGAAGAAACCATGTATTTCTATTACCGCTGGGAAGAGGGTTGGAGAACACTTTTTTTCGCGGAGATTATCATTAACTGGGGAATTCCGTTTATGGTACTTTTGCCTGTAAAAACCAGCAGGAACATGACCGTTATTACATTGGTCATTCTAATCCTTATCGTAGGTCAATACATTGAACAGTTTGTTCAGATTATGCCGGAAACCGTGGGCGAATTGAAGTTCGGAGTGATTGAAATCGGAACCTATCTTGGATATGCCGGACTATTTAGCTACGTAGTTATCTCATCCCTGGCGAAAAGAAAACTGGTGCCGGCCAACCATCCTTATCTGGAGGAAAGCCTGGACCATCATTTTTAGGCTTAATTATTTGCTCTAACCCGGTTTCTTTCAAACAAACTGAATTCAGCTCAGATTGATTTCATCCAGACTCTTAATAGGATGAATGGATAAAAGCTTACCTATGCAGGCAATGAAGCGATGAATTACAATACCCTCTGTGTATCTTGTTCGAAAGATGGGTTTTTCCTAATTTGCATCGGGTTTAAAACAAAACATCAATAATTTTTTTCACTAATACCTATTACTATGAATCATAAAAAAGTAACCACCCTGATGCTATTGCTTTTTCTGGGCCTTCTTCTTTTCAGCGGCTGTGCAAACAAAGAAGATGTACAAGCCTGCCTTGACGACAAAACCTTTGGATTCTGGAATGGTCTCTGGCATGGAATCATCGCTCCTATCGATCTTGTGGCCATGCTTTTCCGGGATGACGTAAGTGTTTTCGCCGAAAATAATAACGGTGCATGGTATGCCTTTGGTTTCCTTCTGGGAAGTGGAGGTTGGGGAATCCTTGGCGGTCGTGGTTTTGGCAAAAAAGACAGGGATTGAAATTCTCCGGATAATCGTTTACGAAGGTTTCCTGGGTTTCCTGTTTCTCTTTAGAGACGGTTACATTTTTGTTGCTTATTACGTATTTATAAACTTGCAAAAGACTCAATAACCATGAAAATTCTCTTTATCGGGGGGACCGGTAATATTTCTATGGCCTGCACCCGCATAGCCCTTGAGCAAAATATGGAGGTATGGCATCTGAACAGGGGAAAGACAAACTCCGATACTCCCTACGGCGTAAATACGTTCACCGCCGATATCCATGATACAGAAAAAGTGAAGGAGCTGATAAAGGATCTTTATTTTGATGTAGTGGCGAACTTTATATCCTTTGTTCCCGCAGATGTGGATAATGACTTTAAGATATTCGAGGGCAAATGTGATCAGTACATATATATCAGTTCGGCCTCCGCCTATCAGAAGCCTCCAACACATCCGGTGATTACCGAATCAACCCCCCTTAAAAATCCTTACTGGCAATATTCGAGAGATAAAATTGCATCGGAAGAGCGTCTCAACAAATACTATCAGGAAAAAGACTTTCCTGTGACCATTGTCAGACCCTCACTTACCTATGATACCGTTATTCCGGTTGCCATTGGAAGCTGGACCGATTTTACCATCATCGACAGGATCAGGAAAGGAAAAGAGATAATTGTTCACGGTGATGGTTCTTCATTGTGGACTATTACCCACTCAGACGACTTTGCCAGGGGGTTTATTGGGCTTGCCGGAAACCAGCAGGCCATCGGGCATGCTTTCCATATTACATCAGATGAGATACTTACCTGGAATCAGATCTATGAGTCTGTGGCATATGCTGCCGGTGCAAAGGCCAGAATGGTTCATATTCCCTCGGATTTTATTGCACGATTTGACGATTTTCAGCGTGGAAACCTTCTTGGAGATAAGGCCTGTTCTGTAATTTTTGACAATTCCAAAATAAAAAGCTTTGTTCCAGGCTTTGTTGCCACCATACCTTTCAAACAGGGGATTAAGAGAACGGTGAAATGGTTTGAAGAGAAACAGGAAAGAATGGTTATTGATGAAGGAAACAATGCTTTTATGGATAAGGTTATTGCAGCTTACAAAAAGGCAGAAAATTAAAAGGTCCTTTTTGAATGCCATAATCCAAATTCTGAATACCGCGGAATACCTCTCCGGTCAGGTGACGGATATCGTTTGTTTTCGTTCGGAAAAACATGGACGGAATATCGCCTGTAATGATCCCGAATTCATGAAAGTAGGTTTTAAAAATGCTGCTGATCTGATTCTTTTTAATTCATGGGCAGCAGTTCTTGAAATTTTGATCCCAATGGAAATAATAGGGCACATTCTGCATTTCAACAGATCATTGCGAAACAAATAGTGCGTAAATGTTGAGGAAGAAATGGGTTTCAATAGGATAAAAGCAGGAATAGGACGCGAAAGGAAAAGCAGGGATGTGGATACGAATCTCACAACTGCCAGGAGATCATTGTTAACAGCTGGAAAATTCCCGGAGCAGGACAGTAGCCTGTAAATGGCTCTTGAGGATCTGCAGATTCCGGAATGGGATAAGAAAAATTAATATCTTTATACCCGGGTATTGACTCCATAATACGTTTAACAGATTCTTAAAAAACGCGACTATGAAAACCAAGCTTTTATTATTCCTAAGTCTTTTTTTTCTAATATATTCCTGCAATCAAACCACAGAAGTCTGGAAGGTTGAATCGCCCGACAAAAAATTACAGGTCGAGATTTTTCAGAACGAGAATGACGGAAGCCTGAGTTATCAGGTGAAAATAAATAAAGGGGCAGGAACCGTACTTGCTCTGGAACCATCGCCCCTTGGAATTGAAAGAGAAGACCAGTCGTTTAAGGAGAATCTGAGGTTTAAGTCAGTTCAGGGTCCTGATTTTATTGCAACCAATTATGAAATGCTCAGTGGGAAAGAGAAATCAAACGAAGTTGAGGCAAATCAGATCCTTCTTAACTTTGAGAATGAAAATGGAGCTCCTGTTCAACTGATATTCAGAGCTTATAATAAAGGCTTCGCCATGAGATATGTATTTCCTGGTCAGAGTGATGAGTTACTCACCGTGACGGGCGAAAACACAGGGTTTAACTTACCGGAGCCCGGATACAAGTGGATACATCCCTACGATACCATAGCTCCCTGGTCTCCTGCTTACGAGCAATTTTATCAGGATATGCTTGAAATTGGAACAAAAAGTCCGGATAATCGAAACGGATGGTCCTTTCCTGCCTTGTTTCATACAAATAATCTTTGGATCCTGATCTCTGAAGCTGACCTTGATCAAAGCTATTGTGGGATGCACCTGACTGATAATCCTGAAGGCGGACTCTACACGTTAAGATTCCCTGAACCTGGTGAGGCAATGGGGCTTTTCGATGAGTATCCTTCCTGGACACTACCCTGGCAAACCCCCTGGCGATTTGCAGTGATCTCTGAAAACCCGGGTGATATTGTCGAATCTAATCTAGTACACGACCTTAGTCCGGGTTCTGCTATCAATAATACCGGATGGATTAAGCCAGGCATTGCCAGCTGGAGCTGGTGGTCCGAATCTGATAGCCCGAGGGACTTCGCAAGAATGAAGGAGTTTATCGATTTCACTAAGCAGTTTGGCTGGGACTACTTTCTGGTGGATGCAAACTGGAACAATATGGAAGGTGGCAACCTGGAACAACTTGCAGATTATGCAAATAAACAAAATGTAGGATTACTGGTATGGTATAACTCGGGAGGGCCTCACAATGAGATTACCGAGCAACCCCGCAATCTTATGCATATTGATTCTATCAGAAAGGCCGAATTTAAATGGTTGTCCGATATCGGGGTGAAAGGTGTCAAGGTAGATTTTTTCCAGAGTGATAAACAGGAAATAATTACCCAGTATATCGATATTTTGAAAGATGCATCCGAATATAATATCCTTGTGAATTTTCACGGCTGTACGATGCCCCGTGGCTGGTCCAAGACCTGGCCGAATTTGTTGACACTCGAATCGGTCCGGGGCGCAGAGGCTTATAAATTTGACAGGAATTATCCTGAATATGCTCCTATCCATAATACCATTCTTCCTTTTACCCGTAATGTTATAGGACCTATGGATTATACTCCGGTTACCTATTCCGAATCAACCTACCCCCACCTAACCAGTCATGCCCATGAAACTGCTCTGGCAGTCATCTTTGAATCGGGTATCCAGCATTTTGCCGACCGGTTTGAATCTTACCTTGCGTTGCCTGAATATGTGCAGGAATTCCTGAAAACTGTGCCGGTCACCTGGGAAGAAATCCGTTTTCTGGACGGATATCCGGGCGATTTTGTAATCCTGGCACGAAGATCTGGAGAAAACTGGTATATAGCCGGTATTAACGGACAGGATAAAGAACTTCCTCTTGAGATCGACCTTGGATTTACAAAAAGAGATTCTCTGAGACTCATAGCGGATGGCGATAATCCCAAGTCGTTCGAATACCAAATTTTGGAACCACAGAAAGGGAAAATAAAACTTAAACTTCCTCCCAGGGGTGGGTTTGTGGCTTACTAGGATTGACTCAACGGCTTATCTTTTTCACGAAATAGCCAAATAGTGCAGTACTGAAAAAGGTGAAAGAACCGTAAATGACGGGAACAATAGCCATAGATTGATTCTGAAGGAGTGTAGCAGCAACAAAAATTGCCAGGGCCGAGTTTTGAAGACCCACTTCAATGGAGATGGTATATTTATTTCTCCTGCTTAAACGGAATAACCAGGCAATCCCCCAACCCACGAACATGGCAGCGAGGTTTAGTAATAGTGAATGAGGGAACAAGGAAAGATGATCCAGGATATTGGATGAATCTTCACCCTCATCAATAAAAATGACTCCTGCATAAATACCCAATAATAAAAGGGGCAGTATGTATTTCATGGGCCGCTCCATTTTGTTAGCGGTCTCGGTAAAGAAACTGCGAAAAGTTACCCCTGTGGCAACCGGTAAAACGGTAACCAGAAATACCTTGAGGATGGTGTTCATTACCGGCAGACTAATGTGAGCTTCTCTTTCAAGAAAAACTTCCAATCCCAGACTTACGATTGCAGGAATGGTAATTAGTGTGATGATGCTGTTGATAACCGTCATTGAAATGGAAAGAGCTACATTGCCCGAAAGTATAAAAGTTACCAGATTGGAAGTGGCTCCACCCGGACAGGCAGAAATGATAATAAGTCCTACTTTGTAAACCGGATCAATATCAACCAATGACGCGATAATAAAAGCAATGGATGGTAAAAGCAGCATCTGGCAACAAAGTCCTATGATCACCGCTTTAGGGTATAGAAAAATCCGTTTGAAATCACTGATGTTAATGGATAATCCCATGCCCAGTGTAATTATGGCCAGGGTAACCGGAAGGAGGATATCAGAGAATAGATTTTCCATATTATTCACAAGAGCCATGGAATCAGTTCAAATCAAAACTTTATTACCTTATTCTTGTTCTGAATTATGAACCTTTCAAAAAATTGCCGGATACAAAGTTAATCATGAAAAGCATAAACAAAACCAAAATTTTCCTATGGTTAGAGTTAGTATTTGTTTTTATAGGGATACCTCTACTTTATTACTATAATCTCATTCCCTTCCATAAATCAATCCCTTTGTTGGTGGTATTTTTTGTTTTTACTATTATTCTTCTGAGATCAAAAAATTTTGATCGGAAAAAAATCTGGCTTAATGGATTTAAGCATTGGAGTAGCCTCCTCTATCGTTTTGCAGGATTTGCCTTGATAAGCTTTATAGCGGTCCTCTTATTTACCCCTGAAAATTTATTTATCCTTCCCAGAGAAAGAACCGGATTGTGGATTCTGATAATGTTGCTATATCCTTTATGGTCTGCTTTTCCGCAGGAACTAATATACCGTGGATGGTTTTTTCACAGGTATTCAAAACTGATTCCAAACGAAAAGCTTTTTATCCTTCTCAATGCTGTTCTCTTTTCATTTTCACATATAATCTTCAACAATCTGCTTGCTCTGTTACTGACTTTCGCCGGAGGAATACTTTTTGCATACACCTACAGGAATAGTAAATCACTAATGGTCGTCTTCATCGAACATATGTTATACGGAAACTGGATATTTACCGTGGGCATAGGCCAATATTTTTATGCTCCTACAAACTTTTAAGGGTCTTTCTTATCCTGTTCACCATGACAAATCCCAGGGAGAGGGAAAGAATGCCGATTACAGGAGGGAGAATAAAAGGAAGTGGATTCCCGAAGTATTCGATAGGATCTGCAGAGTTGATGCCCCGGATTACTCCGGGCTCAAAAAACCCTGCTATTATAGAAATCAACGATACTATCCACCACCAGGCTGCCAGGGAAGACGAGGTGTTTTCGTTTCCGGCAAGGCTAAACGTGGTTTCGTAAATCTCACGAATTATCTGAAAGGGCAGTATAAGGTTTAAAACGGGAACGAACCAGGACCATATTGCGGATCCGGAACGGAAATTGAGATAGTATACCTGTTTTTCTTCCAGGTTCTTATGTGCAAAATACATCCAACGGATAAAATAGATGAAGGTAAATATCCTGAAAATGCCATAAATGACGGAGAGAATTGAATTCTGAAGAGTGATAAATAGCCGGTCGGACGTATAGTCATAATCATAAAGTATGATTCTTTGAATATATCGGTACTCAACGAAATTAAAAAGGAGGGAGATACACTCAAGACCAATGATTAGTCCAATGAGAGTGAGCAGATTTGAGCTTAAATAGACAATATTTTCATCCCGCATGGAAAAAGATCAGTTTATCGAAAATCAACAAAAACATTATTATCATAAAATAGATATTCAGCATTAGGAAATGCTTCCTTTCTTTTTTTAATTTAACCGGAAAGGCAAGGTCTCTGAAAACAAAGATACCGGAAATACTGATCGCAAGCATCATCAGTTTGGAAACCTGAAATTCAAGAATCCCAAAAAATGCCAGCAGCAGTGCCGAGGCTAGAGCTGTCATAATCCAGGTAAAACTTAGCCTTTTTATTTGATTGTCATTGAAATGCCTTTTTAGTCCGGGAAAACCTGCTTTTTCATATTGATCCCCGTATTTGAGGATAAGAAGCCAGAAGTGTGGGACTTGTCCGATAAAGAATAGAAAGGCAAGAAGAATTGCGGTAGTGTCAACGAGATCACCCCCGGCTGCGGTCCAGCCCATTAACGGGGGGATAGCCCCTGTAACTGACCCGGGGATCACGGCAAAAGCGGTTATTTTCTTAAGTTCGGTGTAGACCAGAATATACCAGAGCAGGGAGAAAAGGCCCAATGAAAATGGCAGGTAGCCAAAGAAATAAATTAGGAGGAAAGAGCCCAGAGAGAAGCTTAGCCCGGAAAAGATCCAGGCTTGATTTGTGGTTATCTTTCCTGATGCCACGGGCCTGTTTTGGGTCCTGGGCATAAGACGGTCGCGGGTCTGCTCCCGTATTTGATTTACCGCTGAAGCCGCGGCGGCCTGCAGAACTACAGCTGTTAACAGGAGAAAAGCCATTGGGATATTCCCGGGTTTATTCAAAAGAAAACCTGTAAGACCACTGAGCCCTACAGGTAGTACAACTTTTAATTTTGCAAGATCAATATAGAATTTCCATCTATTATTGCTCATTCAGTGCTTGAAGGTATTCAATAATCTTATCAATATCTTCCTGGGTAATAGTGCCTTCGTAGGATTGCATAAGGCCTTTCTGGTAGCCTTCCACGATTTGTTGGTTAGGCTGGTAAATGGAACTGACAATATAATCCCTGTCGGCCTGAACTGTTTTTTTCTCACCATTTTCTTCCACAACTACCTCCGATCCCCAAAGTCCGAGATAAGATGGACCCACAAGTTTTGAGCCATCGGATGAATGGCATGCGTTGCACCCCTGGGCTCTCAGGATGGCAAACCCTTCAGAACCCGCCATCTCTTCCTCTCCGGCCTCTACTCCTGTGGTGTCGGCATACCATTTCTCGAATTCTTCCATGGAAAGGATCTCCACGGTGGATTCCATGTAAGAATGTCTTAATCCACAGTACTCAGTACAGAAAAGGTCATAGGTTCCTTCAGCCTGAGGTCTGAACCACATTTGTTTGGTTCTTCCCGGAACCATGTCCTCCTTAACCCTGAAAGCCGGGATATAGAGGCTGTGTATCACATCGACCGATTCAAGATTAATGACAACGGGTTCATTCACCGGCAGGACCAGGTTTGGGGATACCTTTCCGTTTTCATATTCAAAAGAAAAGCTCCACATTCTTGAAATGCTTGTAACCTCCCTCGCATCTTTGGGAATGTTTTTCATGGGTTTCCAACCGGCCCATCCAAACCAGAACATGACCAGGACCAGAAGTGTGGGAACGATGGTCCATATAAGTTCCAAGCGTAAACTTCCCTTGATCTGGGTAGCTTTTTGATTCTTTTTGCGGTTGTATTTTACGATGAAAAGGATCATTAAAGCGGTTAAGCCCAAGATAAAAACAATGGCCACCCCAATTATGAACATAAATGCCGCGTCGACTTTGCCGACAAAATTTGATGCGTCTATTCCTGTTCCTGAATACATATCATTACCTGTATAAGTAGTCTAAAAATGTAACAAAGATCACTATGCCTATCAGAAGGATAACTGCGATTGCCATTATTGCAAAAAACCGGTTATCAAACTTTAGGTGCATGAAGAAGGTCAAAACCAGCGTGGCTTTTATAGTTGCAAGTACCAACGCGATGGTAACCGTCAGGACTCCGAGATCAATTTGTGTGACTGCCACGGATATCCCTGTCATGATCAACAGTCCTATCAGGACCAGAATATGCAATTTGTACTTGACAACAGTATGATTATCACCCGACATTATCTTGCTTTTTTTAGGTTATTAAATAGAATAAAGGGAAAAGATAGATCCAGATCAGGTCCACCAGATGCCAGTAAAGACCTGAGTTTTCCAGCAGGGCAAAATTATCATGACTC
>CAZNFR010000108.1:0-9814 GCA_964572225.1 uncultured Bacteroidaceae bacterium | reverse complement strand
TACTGGGCTGCAATATTCAGGGAAATATCGTCCTTGAGTTTTTCCAGGTTTTGAATATTCGCCAGCAGATTCAAACGGTTTTGTTCAACCGTATTCCGAAGCTGAAAACCATTGAACAGGAGGACACTCGAACTGATGCTGGGATTGAAGGATTGTACGGTCTGGTTTTCTCTGAATTCATAGGTGGTCTGGTCCAGAGCCCGCCCGAAAGATACCCCGTAACTTCCGTTGGCATTCAGATCGGGATAAAGATTGAAGCGGGATTGTTCGTAAACATTCCCAAAATACTCCGCATTCAATTTGGATTGCTTGATCTGAATGTTGTTTTCAAGGGCGTAATTCACACATTCTTCAAGGTCCCAGGCCTCCTGAGAGAAAAGGGTTAAATTCAACATTAACAAACTTATGCCGATTATTCTTATTTTTGGATTCATGTTCAGGGTGATGTTAAAAATAAAAAATTAAAGATAAGTATTTAGATATTACTATCCCTACAATGAGTAATGAAAGAAAGGTTTTTTTGCAGGATATCGGTGAAGTCAACCTTAAGAAACGAAGAGGAACCCAAAGACTAAGTCTCAGAATAGATTACCACGGAAGGGTAAAAGCCAGCATTCCTTATAGTGTTTCCTACCGCGAAGCCATCCGTTATATTGAACTGAAAAAAGACTGGATCTCAACTACCCGGCAAAGGATCAGGAAACAAAGCCGACTTTCTGAGGATCTCAGTAATGGGGTTTTACCCTCCACAAGGCACCATGAATTCATCCTTACCCGAAGTTCTGACAAGGATCTGCGCTGTGTTTTTAGTCAGGGACTTTGCGAAATTTTTGTTCCGGTAAACGTGGACCTGCACTCGGATGATATCCGCGAATTTGTAAGTTACTGCTATACCGAGGCACTCCGGAAAGAAGCCTGGGTTTTTCTGGTGAGAAGGGTCAATGAGCTTGCAACAAAGCATAATTTCACCGTAAGGAGCATAAGGATCAAAAATATGAGGTCCCGATGGGGCAGCTGCTCCTCCAATAATAATATCAACCTGAACCTTCACCTTATGAGTCTTCCCGATCATCTGATCGACTATGTGATCCTGCATGAACTCGTACATACCCGGATCCGGAACCACAGCATGGAGTTCTGGAATGAACTGGACAGATACGTTTCCGGATCTAAACAACTGGCAAAAGAGATGAGAAAGTATAGCCCTGTTATTTAGAGCTTTTTTCTTTCTCAAGCTCCTCCAGAATCAATTCATCAATGATGGAAACATAAATCCGCGATTTTTCTTCTCCAAGCACAGGCTTCAACTCCTCACTCAGCAGATTTCTAACCTCCTCCTTCCAATCAAAATAATTGATCCCGGGAAGCAGGCCTCTTTCTTCTTTGCCTATTCTTTCCCGGATCGATTCGGATGCAGATGACCAGGAAAGAAACACGGAAAGATGGGTCCTAAGCTTTTCCGAAAAATGGTTCTCAAGCTTCTTCATCTGTTCGGGGAAAATATCCAGGGCCGATCGGTAGAATTGCAAAAACCGAAGATCCCATCTCACAAAATTCAAAAGAAAAAACCTCAGATTACCTATTTCTTCAGTAGATGATTTAACCTTAACATTTTCAAGCTGGTCCAGGTACTTTTGGGTTATACTTCGGTTTAGTATCGCGTCAATATCAGTGACACATATGGCGTATTGCTGACTAAAATTGACCAGACTGAAATCCGGATTGCCGAAAGGATCATTCTCAAGAATTATTTTTCGGAGGATGGTAATTTCATTCCTTAAAAGAGTTGCAACAGGAAAATCATTCTCGTAAAAAATCCGGTCAAGAAAAGTTTGAGAAAAATACCCGGTACCGATCAGGGAAGTAAGCTCCCGGTTGGCATAGGTATTTTCCAGGGTGTCCATATATACCGCAATGTAATCCTGAATTTTCGATTTAATTTGCGCTTTATGTCCGGCTACAATGATCTGTATGTATAAAGGAAAGTATTTCTCACGCCCGATGAATTTTACCTTCGCGCGTCTATTCAAATAATGCTTAACGGTAATCTTACCCTGCTTTTTATTCATGATTCTTCCCCGATAATCCCCTCATTAAAATAATAAACTGAACTGAAAGAGGCAAAATTGTTGCGTACTTTGATAAATATTTAACAAGCAGACAACATAATTGTGCTACGGATGGGTTCCGTCTTTCGGGAGAAGGATTGCAATAGGGGAGAGTTACTTACAAAAAGTATCTTCCATTTTTGAATCCCCGGATTCAAAATCAAGCTTTCTGCTCTCGCAAATCATCTGAAAGAAGAAGGAATAGTCATTGATGGTTTCATTGGTGTTCAATAATTCTTCTTCTTTTGTTCCGAGTTGAACTTTGCTCATTTTTTTCAATTTGTTGATAAAATTCATTGCCAAAGTAGTCCCTCTCTGTTAAGTAATCCTTATTTATTGATTAATTAATTAGAAAGGGAAGGGAAAGTTGTTAACAGTTATATTGTTAATAAGTAACTGAATGTTAGTGTTTATAGGTTATGCCATCAATTGTTAATAACTTGAAGGTAGTTCATAGCCGGAGCTCAATTTGGTTAACTAGCTTTCAAAGCTTATTCCGCAATTTATTTCCTTGTTACAGAGAAAAAAGTATTTTCGTGATGAGAAACCTTTCATCCTTTATCAATACCAAAAACCTGAATATGGAAAGAAGAAAATTTATCAGGCGCGCAACAGGAATTGCAGCCGGTACGGTACTCGGGCAGTCTTTGGCAAAAGCGGATTTTTCAACCGAAAAAAAGCCGGAGCTATCATCATTGCAAGGTAAGAAAGTGCTATTCGTCTGGGGAGGCTGGGAGGGCCATGAGCCTGAAAAATGTCGGGATATTTTTGTTCCCTGGATGAGATCGGAAGGGGCCAAGGTAAAGGTATTTGACAACCTGAATTGCTATACCGATGAGGCTCTCATGCTGGAGACCGAATTGATCGTTCAGATCTGGACCATGGGGAAAATTGAAAAAGAACAGGAGAAAGGATTGCTGGAGGCAATAAAGAGAGGAGTTGGAATTGCCGGCTGGCATGGCGGACTTGGGGATTCGTTTAGAAATAATACGGAATACCAGTTTATGGTGGGCGGGCAATGGGTGGCGCATCCCGGTGGAGTGATTGATTACAGTGTTAATGTTCGTGATAAGAAAGACCCGGTTACCCGCGGACTATCGGATTTTAAGATGCATTCGGAGCAGTATTATATGCATGTTGACCCAAACGTTAAGGTGCTGGCCACCACAACATTTAACGGAGATCATGCTTCCTGGATCAATAAGGCCGTAATGCCTGTTGTTTGGAAGAAGACTTACGGAAGAGGTCGTGTTTTCTATAGTTCACTCGGACATGTAGCATCTGATTTTGAGGTGAGTGAGGCTCTCGAAATTCAAAAAAGAGGTATAAGGTGGGCTTCAGGAAGCCTTTACGATGAGATGGAGGAATGGGTAAGTCCTGTCTATTAATCCGTTTTTTTCAGATCACTGATCATTAGGTAAACTGTAAATTCATCCTGATCCCGGGTAATTTTAAGTTCTGATTTACCCGGGTAAAGATTTCGAAGTCGTTTTTTGACGTTTTCAATTCCAAACCCACCCTGTGAAATATCCCCAACTTCAGGGGTGATCCGATTACTAACCATCAGTTCAAGTGAATTTTCATAGATACTACAGCGCAGGTTTATTCCGGGCACAGCATTGCGATCCGCGAATTTGAAAGCATTTTCGATAAAAGGGATCAATAACATGGAGGCAATCCTTTTTGTATGAGGTTTTCCCTCAATCCGGTAATCCACAAAGTTTTCGTTATCCACCCGTAGCAATTGAAGGGCAATAAAATTTTCGATGTATTGTAATTCTGTTTCCAGGGAAACTATTTCTGTATCCGCATCATAAACCATATATGCCATCAGATCTGCAAGTCTTATAATGGAATCGCGGGTCTTCTTCTTGTCAATCTCTATGAGGCTGTTAATATTATTCAGCGTATTAAAAAGGAAATGAGGATTGATCTTTGAGCGGAGCAACTGATTATAAGCTTCGGTTTTTTCGAGGTCAAGCCTGACCTTATCTTTATCGGTCCGTAACCAGGTCCTAAGCATTTTAAGGTACCCTGCTGCCAGGGCAATAAGTACGATCACCCAGCTTGTATGCATAAAGGTGCGCAGATTATATTGTGTGAATTCCGATTTTCCAAAAACCTGAGGGATGAGAAACTGATCAATGCTATAGGAGATAAAGGAATAAACCACAATGGATAGGATAAAGAAAAAAGCAAAAAGGAAAATTTTTTTCTTCTCAATAATCAAATTGTGAAGGACATAAAGAAAAAAATAGGTAAAGAGAATATCCCCGGGCAAATAGATCAGATTGTTTAACAGTTCCTCGGTACGAATTTTCGGAAAAATGTAGAGCAGGCTGAAAGAAAGATAGACCGTCAGCCAAAAATATAAGTGCAGGGCGATCGTGCTGAGAAATATTTTCTTCAGAGATTGGATCATGGTTAAGGGTTTGCAGAAGCTAAAGATAGCAATAAATGACCATCACTCAAAAAGTTATGGGAACTTGGACGTTAATATCAAATCTGTTTTTGATTTATGGGAAAAACCGGTATTTTTACTTCAAATTTTATATTTAAATCCTTTTTCACGGTTTACACCCGGAGTTTTTGCTCCGGGTTTTTACATTTTAGGCTCATAACCAACCTTCTCAACACATGGTTTTTTAGGGAAAAAACAAAAACCTGGAAATCTTAATTTCCCTTGTGAAATTATTATGCTTAAATAAAAAAATTCCGTAAATTTGGCCCCTCCAAATGGGATATTGACCCGTGGTGTAATTGGCAACACGTCTGATTTTGGTTCAGAAGAGTCCAGGTTCGAGCCCTGGCGGGTCAACGCAAACCGGCGCAAGCCGGTTTTTTCATTCCAAGATGGCGAGAAGTTTATCCCGATGTATTTTTCTTCAAAAAAAACAATCGGGAAGCCCTGGCGGGTCAACAAAAAAAAGCCGGCATTGCCGGCTTTTTGCACAATTAGTTTATCTTACCTGCAGGCTTCCGATAAAGCGGCAAAGACAGCCAGTGTTTTTTTGGCGATCAAAACATCATCAACAAGAATGGTGAATTCATCCTGGAAATTTTCAGCCTCCCCGTTTTCATAGGGTTTGATCAGGTCTTCGTTACCCCTGGTTATCAGGTGTACCTCCACCAGTTCTCCGCTGATTTCCAGTTGCGAAGTGCGGGGATGAATGTCGGAGACGGTGAATTCGTAAATAAATTCATCGCTCTCTCCTTTATCATCCGTTTCCACACGGGTAAATCTCAATTTGCAATTGCCTTCTTCAATTACTTCCAGGCTTTGTTCAAATTTCTCATCCTGTAACTCAATATCCATAATGTTGGATGAAATAAAAGCCATGGCATCTTCTTTGCTCATTTCCTCGCGGTTCTCCACTTTCGAATTCTCTCCAAGGAAGCGTATTGCAGCCATAAAATTTTTCGCTACCAGAGGATCTACAAAATAAACCTCGAATTCATCTTCAAATTTCTGAAGTATGCCATTTTGGTAGTGCTTAATGAAATCGTCTTTTCCGGTTACCAGAGGGACATTCATCTTCTTGGCTTTAACACTGATTTCCAGCTCATCCAGGCTGAGATCATCCGGATAGAAAATATACTCGTCCAGGATCACCTCTCCATCGTCCTCGGTAACTTTGAGTTTGAAGGTGAGTTGATTTTCCATGGATTCATCCAGGAGCATTTCCTGTTCGTAGTTGGCACCGTCCCCATACAGATCGGCAATGAAATCTCCAAACCAGGATTTAACTTCGGCCACTGAAGCAAATTCATCGATTTGCTCTATACTCTGCTCAATAGCGAATTCAAAGGCTTTTATGATATTCCTTGCCAATTCCACATCCGCCACCTTCAATTCCATGGAAGATTCATACCCCTCAGCCGTTTCCCCGCTTTCCAGCCGGATAAAATCACGGTCGTTTTTGGTTTCAAATACAACTGCAACATTGGTTTTGGATACTTCAAGGTTAAGAACATCCACAATATCATGCGGATAGAAGATATAACTCATGACTTCCTCCTCTCCTTCAGCACTGGTTTCGGTAACCTTGAAAGTAACCTTACCATCCGGAAAGGGATCGAAACTCAGTTCATTGCTGATTTTGTCATCTTCAATGCTGAACTCTCCCAGGTTTGAAGAAATAAACTCCAGGGCAGAGGAATAGTTTTCCCAGCCCGGCCTTTCCACGCTGGTGTTGCTAACCAGAAAGCTCAGGGAATTGACAATTTGTCTGGCTACTTCGATATCATCGGCATACATTACCATTTCATCAACATACTCTTTTCCATCAGGACCCTTCATCTCAATGAGTCTTTTTCCTTCCCGAACGGGAACCTCAATGCTGAGTGTACGACCTGAAACATCCAGATTGACGGCCAGGGGATTAATATCGTTAAGGTTAAAAAGATAAGTAAAGCTTTCAGTTTCCCCGTCATCATCGGTCGATTGCATCTCGACATTTGCCAGGAAAGGTTTTTCACCACGCAGGAATTTTTGTTCCCAGCGAATATCGTCGTCATTGGCTTTTCCGATGTTGGAGATGAGCCAGTCGAATGCTTCTTCGGGATTGGACCATGCAGCCTGACTTTCGGCGCAACCGGAACTGTTTTCCTTCATGGCATCGATGAAGTTCCGGCTTAGATCCACCTCACTCATGGTGAGTTCAATCTCTTCGGTATACTCGTCGAATTCACCCTCCTCGTAGTAAGAGATGAATTTCTGTGATTTCCGGGTTTCCAGGGTGAGGGATACGGATTTTCCGGAAGGCTTGAAGTTCATTGCAGCAGGATCAAGATCGGATAGATAAAAGATCCAGTAACGGCTTTCGGTGGAACCCTTTTTATCCGTCAGCAATTCTTCGATTTTCAGTTTACAATCATTACCATCAACCGTATTAAAGCGATACTCGTAGATGTCGCTTCCTACCGTCATTTCGGTGGTGAAATCCTCGAGCCACGAAACTTTATCCTGAGCTTTTAATGCAGTTGATGAGAGAGCAATTAAAAAAATACCTGAAAACAGGATAGTTCTTAAGGTTAGTGCCATAGTTTTACTCATTTAATTTTGAATGAGTAAAAATAAGGAAAAAAGATACGTGAGTCCAGAGAGATCGTTGAGAAAAGTGACTTGCAATTAATGTGGTAATATCAGACCAGCAATCACAATAGCATTTTAGTTTGAAAATCACCTTCTATTCCTAATCCTCAGCTTTGGTTTTAAAGGTCCAGGTCGGACTGTTTGCTACGATTCTTCCTTCATTCTTAGCAATAACATACCAATAATAAGTGGTCTCATAACTTAAATTGTCAATAACCACTTCCGTTGAGTTTAAGTTCTCACCCGCAATCTGCTGCACTGTTGAACCCGAGGCAAAATAGTAAACCGTATAATTGAGTTGATTATCCTTATACTGTTGATCGACTTTCCACTGGAAGGTAAAAGAAATATCCTGGTTTACCGCCCCGTTTCCAGGAACGGGATCGTAGATGGTAACCCACCCGATATCATTCTCGTCTTCAAGCAAATAAAACGAAAGCACAGTTACCTCGTCCTCATACACCGCAACGCTGATGCTGGTACTCAGATAATCCTTTCTGCGTGCGGTAAGCGCAACCTCTCCTTTTTTCACTTTATCAAATCTGAATTCACCCTTCTCATCAGTGAGAGCAGTAGTGCTTGCAGGGGTGGTGGTTATTAATACCCCCTCAAGAGGGCTATAGTCATTCCCATCCAATATGGTTCCTGAAATGGTCCCAAATTTCTCGACATCCAGTTTATTCTCTTCACATCCAGTGATTGAAAGAATAAGTAGCGAAATTAAAAGAGTTTTGAGTGTATTCATCTTTGATATAATTCTTTTCTTAAAAGTAAAATTTCAGTCCCAGTTCAGCTCCCCAAAAACTATCGTTATAATCTCCAACAGATTCCCCATCAAACTGGTCGTTCATGAATGGTTTAAAGAAGGCTCCCCCCGAAAGTCCGAATCTTTTTGAAAATAAATACTCGGCACCCAAGCCTGTAGTCAGGTATGGCAGCCACTTTTCATTGGAGAATCCGACGTCCTCGCCAAAATTGGTCATGAGGCCAAACCCCGTTTTTATATAAGGACTGAAATGACCGTAACGGTTCAACAGAAATATCAGATCCAATTCATTAATATAGCTAACGCTGGAGCTCCTCTCATTTATGCTGAGAAAGCTGGAACCAAATCCGGCCTGCATAAAAATCGATTTGTTTAAAGCAAATCCGAATCTGAAAATACCCCCCGGTTTTACAGGTCCTTTGGAGAAATCACCATTGTACCATTGAGCAGAACTGGTGACATTTAGAAAGACCTTATCTCTGAGCATGGGATCGTAGGGCCTGTCTATCAAATCCAGTTCCAGGTTTTCTTCTTTTTCTTTTTTATATTCATCAAAAATTTCAGAATTATATTGAGCAGGGTGCTTGAGTGCCCAGAGATTATCCAGGATTCCTTCAATAATAAGGCTTTGAACTGCTTTCTCAATGGCTTCGGTGACAGCCAGCTCAGTAGGTTCGTTATAGGTATAGCCGGTTTCGGCTTCCAATAGTCTCTTGAATTTGACATATCTGAAAACCCCCATGGATACTTCCTGGGATAAGATGGATTTGGTTGTATAAACGGTTTTCAGGATTTTACCATTGCTTGTGGAGACTGCCCGAAGATATATACTTACTCTGTCCTCCCTGTATTGGGCAGAAGCATCGGTGCCGAAATATCTGACTCCGGCTCCTCCGGTTAGAACATTGGATTCATAGGATACAATGCCTCCTTCAATTAAAACTCCCGCGAATAGCAAAGGGGGTAAGAGCATGTTGTTGTTGCCTTCGTATTGCTCCCGACTGGATCGTATGATCTTTCTTTCATTAAGTAGGTTGCTGATGTTTTCACGTTCGATGGGTACAAACCATCCGGATTCCTCTAAAGCGCGGATAAGAATATTGGTAGCCCCCTGAGTTACAGCGGTTGACCAGCTGGCACCGGTTTCGATGGCTTTATACTGACCGGTCTGATCCCTGAATTTATATACGGCTACAACGATTTTTTCATCGGGCTCTGGCAGGGAAAGCAGATCCTTTTTTACGGGAGTCTCCGGACCCAGTTGAGCTTCGCGGGTCCCCAATGACTGATGATAAACGGGACTGCATGAAACGATAAAAAACAGGAAATAAAGGATACTCAATCCCTTCAAACAAATCTTGACTCGCATTACCAATCTTAATTAAAAATAAGGAACTGAAACAGTGGTTGTTGATCCTGTTGAATTATCTACTATGGTGATATTTATTCCATCAATCGAATTGCCTATATCGATTTGATAGTTTCCAAGGACATAGGTGCCTTCTTCCAGATCTTCTTCACCAAATTGCCGTGTGATAATTTCCCTGGATAAACGACTTAAGATTTGCCGGTTAAGACTCTCCGCAAAATCCTTTGCAGGATCTCTGTTATATCCATATCTGTCGGTTTCGTCCTGAGGAGCTTCATAGGTATCCTGTGCCTGGGCAGAACTCAGCATCCACTGATAATTAAAAGTATTGCCGCCAAAGGCCGGATTTTTAGGAGTATAAACAAATTCCTGTGCAGTAAGACAGATTGTAGACAGGAACATCAGGCTTCCAAAAAGAAAAAGTATCTCCTTCATTTTATTATTATTAATAAATACCTGTACCTGCCTTATCCTCT
>CAZNFR010000107.1:0-10251 GCA_964572225.1 uncultured Bacteroidaceae bacterium | reverse complement strand
AATAACAAAGGCCCCTTTTCCACCGATGGCATTGGAATGAATTGGGAATATCCGGAAGCCGATTATGATACAAGAAAAGAAATTGCTCTTGAAGTGGAGAATTATATTCGTGGGCTCCTCTATTTTATGGCCAACGATGAAGGAATGACTCCTGAAATCCGGGCACAAATGAATGAATGGGGTTGGGCTGCCGATGAGTTTACCGATAATAATCATTTTCCGCACCAGATGTACGTAAGAGAAGCCCGGAGGATGATAGGGGAATATGTAATGACAGAGCATAACTGCATGGGAGACAGTACCGTGGAGGATGGTATCGGACTGGCGGCCTATACCATGGATTCACATAATTGCCAGAGAATTGTGGTAAACGGGATGGTGAAAAATGAAGGAGATGTTCAGATCGGGGACTTCCCCCCTTATGAAATATCATACCGTTCCCTGATCCCTAAAAAAGGAGAGTGTGAGAATATCTTCGTTCCTGTCTGCCTCTCTGCTTCCCATATTGCCTTCGGCTCTATCCGGATGGAACCGGTATTCATGGTCCTGGGCCAGGTCTCCGGACTGGCGGCAAGCAATGCCCTGGATGCCGGGAAAACCTCTGTTCATGACGTTGATATTGAAGGGCTGGTTGAGAGACTCGAAAAGGACCCCTTGCAGGATGGAAGCAAACCAGATATTATCATTGACAATTCAGACTCTGAACAGGTAGAATACCAGGGTGACTGGGAACTGACAAGCTTATGGATGGGTCAGAACAAAGCCGATCACATGCTCTGGATGCCTGGAAACGAAAATGCCGAATTTACCTTCAAACCCAATCTTCAAGGCAAAGAAGGAAGGTACGCTGCATATCTCTATGTTCCAAGAATTCCCTGGGGAAAAGAACGTTACGACAGCTATGATGAAGAAGTAAAGGTGGAAGTCTCAACCGAAGGACAGCTCAGTACGCATACCCATAACTTCAATGATCATGCATACGACTGGATAGAATTGGGAATCTATAGATTCAGGGAAGGTGATCACCTGACCATCTATGCCGGTGGAAATGCAAAACCGGTAACCGCCGATGCCCTGTTGTTGGTCCCTGTAAAGGATTAAAATGGGACTCTTAATCCCTAAACAATTCCGCTGCTAAACATAATTATCTACAAATGTAAATACATGTAATTTATAATCGTTCTTTATAGATAGTATTTACTAGCTTACATAGTTGATCTACTGATATTTAACCCCAAAACTTCAACGGGTTAAAACAGACATTTTATACCCCCGATTTTCCCCTTGATAACTTTCATATGAAAGTTCCGTTCAATTATTTAGTATTGCAGAAGCAATTGGTTATTCAGATTTAATTTATAAACCTAACCCTGAGTTCCAATTACAAATAGTTATATTTTTGCCGCTTTATTTTTTAGTTGTTAGTATTGTTATTGCGGATTTTAAAGGAGGAGAAAACGAATGAAAAGAGTCAGGACCTTACTGTTGTTAGTATTGATTGTTAGCGGTATTACAAATCTAAATGCTCAAAAGGAAAAGTACATTGATCCGGAGAATACCGCTTCGAACCGGAACGGAAGCATTTCCAATCCCTGGGCAAATTTCGATGAAGTTTACTGGGAAGAAAACACTACCTATTACCTCAAGCGGGACACCCGCTTAAACATTGATAAACGGATTGCTCCACAGGCTGCAAATGTTACCCTCGATGCCTACGGAGATGGCAAAAAGCCGGTTATCCATGCCACAGCTAAGTTTAAAATGATTGAGTCAATTAAGGGGAATCTAACGGTTAAGAACCTGGAGATGAAATCGGATGATAGGACCGCCATATGTGCAATTTCACATTGGTATAATGGTTCACTTAAGGTTGATAATTGTGAGTTTCATGGTATGGAATGGGGGATCCGGATCTTTAATACCGACACCAGGAATTACATTACCAATACAACAATTTATAATACCTGGGATGATGGGATCTATACCGAGAATACCAATGGAATAACCGTTGAAGGCTGTCATATCTATGAGTCCAACATGGGTTATTTTGAAGGACCTGAAACGGTGGCCGGTGGAGATAATATTCAGATTTCCAATGATCAGGGATACAGCATTATCCGGAACAACATTCTGGATCGCTCTGCTTCCGGAAACAAATTCTGTCTGATCATTGGCGAAGGCATTACCAAGGAAGGGGGAGGAAACCGTCAGGACAGTGCCCTGGTTGAAAACAACACCTTTATTGGCTCCAACTTTGACCTTTATCCTGATTACAATGCCACTTCAGGTATTTATGTCAAATCAAGTATGCGGAGTCTGATCGTTAGAGGGAACACCTTTCGTGGATTTGTCTCGGGCTACTCGGTTATTACCTATGCCGGTTTTCCGGTTTATTTCCAAAATAATGTGTTTGAAACCGAGGCTACGGCCATCGTTCTCCCTTCCGATGCAACAGCCTATATTGCGAATAATGTTTTCTCAAACGGATCCACAGATCCTACCATAAATGTTGGAGCAGCAACCGCGGAAGTAAAAAACAACCGCTTTTATGTTACTGAAGGGACCGACCACGTGCTCTACGTTTATTCCAATGGAACCCTGATGGAATCCAACAACGAATACATTTACGGGACCTATACAGGTGGAAAAATCAGTGTGGATGAAAGTTTTTCACCGGCGGTTTATCCAAATCCGGCAAGATCAGGTGAAATCATTCAGCTGGACAGTCAGGATGAAACCGTCAGCTCTGTCGAACTGATCACACCTGCGGGGCAAATCAGGGGAATGGAAGTAAATTCCTCCGGGTCTTTCTATTTGCCTGCCGACATTGCGCCGGGAGTATATTTCCTGAGAATACTCTCCGATAAACGCTCTGAATTTAAAACACGGATCGTGGTTTTCAGGTAAACGTTTTAATCCAAAAGATAACGAGACGCACATAGTTGCGTCTCTTTTTTTATCATAAATGAACCTTACATTTATCCTATACCAACCAGGTACTCCGGGAAACATTGGCGCTGCAGCCCGGGCGTTGAAAACCATGGGGTTCACTGAACTAAGGCTCATCAGGCCCTGCGACCACCTAAGCGAAGAAGCCAAAATGCTGGCACACGGTTCCCGGGATATTCTTGAAAATGCAAAGGTCTATGACGATTTTTACGATTGCATCAAGGACCTGGATTATATTGTCGGCACAACCGCCCGCAAACGGACCCCAAAAAGTGATTATATCACACCCGCTCAAATCAGAAAGAGCCTGCTTTCCAAATCTGATCAGATAAACAAAGCCGGAATCATTTTCGGAACGGAAGAGTCAGGCCTTCCCAACGAAATATTACTTCACTGCGATGTAGCTTCAACGATTCCACTGGTACATTCCTATCCATCCCTTAATTTATCGCAGGCAGCTATGCTGTTTGCATATGAACTATCGGGTCTTGAGCCCATAGTATCCGATCAGGAAGATCCGGAAATACCAAGTTATTCGGAGCTAAAAGCCAGGATTAATTCCATCATGGATATCATCGAAATCCCGGAACAGATGCCTTTGAGAGGCAGGATTCTGGAACGCTTGTCCATGCTTGGTTCGGATGATATCAATCTGCTTCATTCACTAAGCAGCCGGATCATGAATAAGCTGGGCAATAAAAAAGAATAGTGTTTACTTCAAAGCCTTGTATTCCTCAAGATTCAATACTTTTTCCACCTTATATAATCCGTTAAGCTGTTCGGGAGTATTGTATTTCCATGGCCAGTTAGCCCACATCATAAACCATGACCATTGATCCTGGGTTTCGAAAATGGAGGGATCGGGTGCGACTCCAATCTCACCCATAGCAATGGGTTTACCTTCTGCCAATTCAAGTAATTCATCATGGTGGGATTGTTTATAATCACCTTTATAGATATCGGCGGCCAGAATATCCGCATATTCCTTTCCAGGAAAGAACCACTCATAAGGATAGGCCTCATCGTTCTCCCAATCCCGGGGCGCATTCGCATTCCAAACCCAGATCAGGTTATTTAGTTTGTGATGGTCTGTAAAACGGTGGTACATTTGCTTCCAAAGTTTTTGTATTCCCTCCTCTCCGGGCTGATTTCCCCACCAGAACCACATGCCGTTCATCTCATGGTAAGGCCTCCACAATACCGGTATCTGATAATCCATCAACACTTTCAAATGCGCTGCTACTTCATCAATATCTTCCAGCCAGAGATTATTGAAATGTGAACCCGGAGTGACGAGATCCTTCCACTCCTGCTCACTTATTTTGTATCTTACTGGATTCACATCTTCGGGAATGGTATCTATCGGGCAACCCTGATGGTACATCAGTGTAATGATATTTCCACGCAAGTAGCGGGCAATACAAGTATCGATTATATCGGACCTGCGATTCACTATGTGGAAATCTGTGCCAAAGATCACAGGAATCTGTCCGGTAATAGAAATCACCGAATCGGTAGAACTGGCCAGGGCAACCGGATAATTGTGCTGACCCGAAAGAATATATTCCCCCTGATAATCATATAATCGTTGTAGAAGGCTTTCTACTTCAGGGATGGATTCAGGGTTAATGGACAGCTTTTCGTTTCTGTTCAAACTGCATGCTGCAAAAAGCAATACGATAGGAACAATAAATAAGGACTTCATACAATGTGGGTTGGTAATTAATTAAGACCGCAATGATACTAAATTATACTTGAATTTCTCTGAGTGTCCCGGCTGATTTATCTCATTATTTCAAGAAATAATTAAGATTAATTTAAGAAATTGGCGCGGGAGATTACCTATCTTTTCATCATGACTGAAGAATTAACCGCCGAAAGCTGGTCCGAATTGCAGGATTTTTTATTTAGGGATGCTTTTAATCCTTCTATAGATCGATTTCGCTCTCCCTTTGTTTTTCGTGGTCTCAACGATTATAATTATCGTGGAGACACATCCCTTATGAGACTTGGAGGTGATTTCCGGAAATTGGAAAGGCATCTGATAAGAAATTTTAAAAAATACGCTCATAAGGATATTGTAGAAAAAGACTCACTCTGGCACTGGTTAACTATGGCCCAGCACCATGGATTACCCACACGCCTGTTGGACTGGACTTATTCACCTCTGGTTGCTATGCATTTCTCCACTTCCGATCTTACCAAATACCATTGTGATTCCGTAATCTGGAAAATTAATCTGGAGGTTGCTCACCAACGTCTTCCTTCCGATTTTATAAATGTACTAAAAAAGGAAGGGGCCAATTGTTTCACAACCGAACTCCTATCCAAACTTATTTGTCAGCTGGAAGAATTTGATCATCTTTCCGACAAGCATATGCTCATTTTTTTTGAACCCTCTTCATTGGATTCAAGACTGATTAATCAGTATGCCCTCTTTTCGGTAATGAATGACCCTTCAGCTTCACTTGAAGAATGGGCAGAAATTAATCATGACATTGTAAAAAAGATAATCATCCCGGCCAGACTAAAATGGGAAATCAGAGATAAACTGGATCAAAGCAATGTTACCGAAAGAGTATTGTTCCCGGGTCTTGAAGGCCTGAGCAGCTGGCTGAAAAGACATTATTCCCCAAGAGACATAAATCACCTTAAGGAATAAAATTCCCCTCCTCCCCCGGCCTGGCATAAGGCAATCCTTCAATCAACCGGGTATCGTAATACCGGTCCAGTCCCCCCAGGGTCAGACTCCCTGCCCTGGAAAGATCAAGAAAACCATCCTCCTCCATGGCTTCCTCCGGAAAAGTGATCCTCAGAATCTCCCCCACAACAAGAATGGTTTCATTCGCTCTGATCTTATACTCTTCCACAAACTTCAACCCAATCCTCAACAGCGATTCCTTTACAAAGGGCGCCGGAAAACCTTCTTCCATCAAAGGGGTAAGACCGGTCTTCTCAAATTCCGATACCTCCCTGGGGTATTTAGCCGATGCAAGGTGAGCCCTCCTAAAAAAATCCTCCCTGATATGATTAAAGGTATAGTACCCATGCTCCTTAATATTTTCGTAAGAATGACGGGGAACGCTTGCCGGACGGAAAATTACCCCCATCAGTGATGGATTTGCCCCCAAATGGATCACCGAGCTGACAACACTTAGGTTGTGCAGGCTATAGCTGTCCTTCGTCCCCAGAAGGTTTACCGACTTGAATCCACTCAGGGAATTTACAAATTGTACCCGGTTCCGTTTCGGCATTTCTGCCAGATCACTTTCAAGGTATGTTCTTAATTGCATCATGAAATATTTTATTTCTCATTCATACAACTCACAATCGCTTCTGTTCATTCTTTCAAAAAAAACAAATCAGACTGGTGTGGAAATCTTCCACAGTTTTCTCCAAATTCAGTGCCCATAAAGCGCCTTTCTCCCTGCCTATTTACCTCAAAATTTTCGGCTGAAGGGTCCGGACCTGCTTATTATCGCCTGTCATATAATCCATTAGCATTTAACCCCACATATCCTTCTCTTTTCTGGCATGCTTTTCCCAAGAGTAAATACAAAAAGGAGGAAACATTATGAATAAACTTCATATCAGATCAAACTGGAACCTTATAAAAGGTAAACTAAAGCAGAAATATGGTGAGCTCAGCGACGATGATCTGGCTTATATCGAAGGGAAAGAAGAAGAACTGCTGGGAAGGCTTCAGAAGAAAACAGGAAAAGCCAAAGAAGAACTAATCGAAGAGATTAATGCATTGTAAAAAATAATTAGACTCAATGCACAGATTAATCCCCCTTGTTCGTATTTCGTTAATTCTGATAATTACCTTTCTGGTATTTTACGGTGCAATCCTCGCAAAAAACATTCTTTACCCTATGGCATTCGGCGGACTCTTCGCCTATTTGCTTTTACCAATCTGCATGAGACTTGAAAAAAAAGGATTACACCGTATCCCTTCCATTCTTATCTCCATTCTCTTTGCCCTGCTGGTCCTTTCCATCGTTTTCTTTCTTTTTCAAAGCCAGTTGGGCAGGCTGTTTGAAGATCTGGAAAGCCTGAAAACCCAGGCTAATAAAAACATTGAACTATTTCAAAATTCCATTGGCAATCTCCTCGGACTCCAGGGGAATACGGTGGAGGAGTTTTTAAAAACCCAGGTAAACAATTTTTTTGGATCCGATAATAATCAGTTGAGGGCTATCTTCACAGCGACCACAGGGACCATTTTAAGGATCATTATTCTTCCGGTATATGTTTTTTTATTTCTGTTTTACCGGACCAAGTTTGCCTATTTTATCCTAAAGATCGTAAAGCGGAAAAACCGAAAAAACACTATTGACATCCTTCGTTCCATCTCGACCGTGGCAGGTAAATACATGGGAGGAGTTTCCATAGTCGTAATGATTCTGTGTGTAATAAATTCATTGGGATTAACCATTATCGGAGTTGAATATGCCGTCTTGCTGGGAATCACTTCTGCCTTTTTTAATTTCATTCCATATTTCGGAACCCTCATGGGTGGCGCTGTTCCTATGATATTTGTGCTTCTTACCACTTCTGATCCCCTGCACACCGGTGCACAGGTGGCCATTCTGTTTGTGATCGTGCAATTCACAGAAAATAATATCTTAACCCCAAACATTGTGGGAGGGAATGTCAAGATCAATCCCTTCTTTATTATTATCGGACTGGTGATTGGTGCAACCATATGGGGAATCCCGGGTATGTTGCTGGTCATTCCATTTTTGGCCATCATGCGGATAATCCTCTCATATATTGATCATCTCAGGCCTTATTCATTTTTATTAGGCCACAGGGGCACCCAAAAACATTCCCTCACCCGTACAAAGTTGGTTAGCGGTTTCCGCTCGGTAAAGGATCAGGTCATCAACAGGCTTAAAGGGATCAATTCAGGGTAAAGAAAGGAAAAGTCAGAAAACCTATCTGTGGAATAATTCCCCAATATTCCTGTAAAATCAACAAACCCCGGGTCCAAAACCATGGAATCCCTGCAAACACAGGGAATGGCATGGTTTTCCCAACAAATTCTACGCAAACCAAATAAAATACACTATGTCAAAATCAGGTTCAAACGCATTTTTAGCATTTCTGGCTGGAGCAGCCGCAGGAGCAGTCACCGGAGTTTTGTTCGCCCCGGAAAAAGGTTCAAAAACCCGGAAAAAAATAAAAAAGAAAAGCAAGGATTTTGGGAATAATATCAGTGATTCGGTCGAGGAAAGGGTTAACAATCTGAAATCCTATATGACCAATTTTGTAGATGAGGTTACCACCCGTTTCAACGACCTTGAAAAAGACATCAAGAAAGAAGCTGAGGCGAAGAAGAACCAGGCCGCCAAAACAGTGGAAAGGAAAGCAAAGCAAGCCCAATCCTGATTAAATGAAGAACAAAACACTAACGGACAGCTTCGACAGAGTTAATCACGCGGTGAGCAGTTATATCGATGCCAGACTTAACCTGTTGAAAATTCAGTTTTTGGAAAAAGTCACCCGTGTTGGCACCTATTTTCTTTCCTCCGTGTTCAGCATCCTGGCCCTCTTTCTTGTTTTACTGATGCTGGGCCTTGCCTTTAGTTTCTGGTATGGCGAATATCATGGAAACATTGTTCATGGTTTCCTAATCAGCGCCGGAATATTCTTTCTGATTTTCCTGGTTGCATTTCTGTTCAGGAAAAGCATCTTTTCCGATCAGATCGTACGGAATGTATCCGGAATTGTTTTTGAAGAGGATGAGGATGAATTAAGAGGTAGAGGAGTATGAAACATAAAAGACCCATCAAACTGAGAAACCTTCGGGACCTTCAATTTGAGAAACAAAGGTTAAAATATGATCTGGATCTCAACGAGAAAATGATGCTTTCCAGTATCAGGCTTGCCAGAGAAACCTTCAGCGATTCACTCCGAAACACCCTGGAAGAAACCACGCGAAAAGTTCTCTACATTGCTATCTTCAGACTGATCAGGAAAAAAATCCGATAATCCCTTACCTGCTAATGATCACCTTTCTTCTTAATTCCATATTCTCACTGCGTAGTACAAGAATATAGGTTGAAGGGTCCAGATTCTCAACGGAAATCCGGCCGGAGGTCCCGGAATTGCCGATGAAGGCCTTCCGAGTAAGCACTTCACGACCCTTCATATCGTATAGATGCAGATCCAGAATAGTGCCATTGCCGGAAATTTCAACATTGAGCTCATCTGCCACGGGATTCGGATAAATAATCAATTCATCACTCCCTGCAACCTCACCCTCAACCCTGAGCGGATAGGAAGAACTGTACCACAGTCCCCTTCCATGGGTAGCTGCCAGAACCGCGTTATCCGACTTCCTGGCCCTCAACATATCCACCCTTACATTGGGGAAGTCCGGTAAGGGCTCCCATTGAAAATCCCCGGTATGAAATCCCACTGCTCCCCAGACTCCTGTTTCGGTTGCCAGCAATACCTGGTTCTGATTATCCGGATGGTAGACTGCCCAGCGAATGGGCATATCCGGAAGATTCTGCTCCTTATTCACCCAGGTTGAGCCTCCGTCGCGGGTTTCCCAGACAGAGGGTACCCCGTAATTGGAAAAGATGACGAGTATCTGATTATCATTTTTGCCCACTTCAATACAGGCAATATTCCCGGATGGAAAATCCGGACTCCCAATCTCAATTACCTCAACCGGATCCGGATTCGCAATCTGATAATCGGCATTGTCAACCCGGTAAAGTTTTCCGTCCTGAGTACCCAGGAATACCCGGGATTTCTGACTGTACGGGGATACCTTTACCGCACTGAAGGGCACTGTTGTCCCGGTATTCAGGAAAAGCCGGTTGGCTGAAGGGACATTGTTAAAACCAAAGGTCCTCACCAGATAATCGGCTCCATCCCCATAAAAATCACAATCATTGGCAAACAAAATATTTTTCTTGCTGTCGTAATCCACCGGATTCAGAAATAACCCCGTCTGAAACTGACCCAGGAAAAAATCCATCCCCCCTGCCAGTCCGTCGGTAGTCACATAAACATAATTGAACTGAGACCCGGTAAACTGAATGTTCGGTTCATTCTCATCGATAAAACAATAAGTCCCATCGCCATAAGACACATTATCAAATATGTTAACCGGCTCCTCATTTCCATTATACCTAACGGTTCCGTTATCCTGAGCCCCGGCAAAAAAGTAAATCCTTCCCGCCGCAGGATGCATGGCACAAGTATAATACTGAAGTGTGTTAAACCCTTCATTCCTTTCTACAACCACAGGCTGAGCAGAAGTCGCATTCCTGCTCAGGAATA
>CAZNFR010000106.1:0-10427 GCA_964572225.1 uncultured Bacteroidaceae bacterium | reverse complement strand
CTACGATCACCTCGGGAAACACGAGGGATATATCTGGAACGGGGCCGACGACAATTCTTCGGGTACGGTGGGGATCATGACTATCGCCAAGGCCTGTATGGCAACCGGAGAGAAGCCTGAAAAGACCATCATCTTTGCCGCATGGACGGGTGAGGAAAAGGGGTTATGGGGATCGAAATACTATGCCGATCATCCCTGGAACGAGCAAAAAACCATTCTTAACCTGAACCTGGATATGATCTCCCGGGATGATGCCGACGATGAGGAGAAGAATCAGGTGAGCATGTCCTATACCAGCAGCTTTCCTATGCTGGAAAAATTTACCAGTCTGAACAGGGATAATTATGGGCTTAACCTGGATATCCGCTTCAGACCCTCGGAAACGGCCCGGGGGGGTAGCGATCATGCCCCATTTGCGCAAAAAGGAATTCCCTATTTCTATTTTATGGCCGGATTTCCGCCGGAATATCATCAGCCCGATGACCATGTCGAATTGGTGAATTTTCCGAAAATGACCGATATTATCCGGCTTTGTTACCTGAATGTATGGGATTTTGCCAATTCGGACGACTGGATGGAGTAGGATGTTGTAAACAGACAAAACCGCAGAATTATGAAAATTCGGACTTTTTTATTTCTGATACTGGGACTTGCAGGTGCATGTAACATGAACACGGAACCCTGGACCTTTACCTATTCGGAGGACCCCTTCAGCGGGGAAGCCCTCATGGACCTGAGGTACCTTAACGAGGAAGAAGCAGGGATGCATGGCTTTGTAAGGCTTTCGGAAGACGGGGAAAGCTTTGTGAGGGGAGACGGAAAGCCCGTCCGCTTCTGGTCGGCCAACGTATCCGGAATAAAAGACCATACCCCCGAAGAGGCCGCTTACCTGGCTCGCTTCCTCGCCAAAATGGGAGTGAATATGGTCCGCTTTCACACCTCCATCAATCCGGCGGGAAAAGGGACAATGATCAACTGGGTAGACACCTCTGAGGTGGATGCCATCTGGAAAATGGTGGCTGCCATGAAAAAGGAAGGGATTTATTCGACCATTTCGCCTTTCTGGGCGCACAACGGACATATGGGGGGATGGGTGCCGGAGGAATGGGGAATTGAAGGGTATTCAGGGAAGGATGCACTCTGGGGGGTTATGTATTTTAGCGACACCCTGAAAGAAGCTTATAAGTCCTGGGTGAAATACCTGTATACCGAAAATAATCCCTATAACGGGATCCCGCTGAAAGACGAACCTGCGGTGGGACTCATCCAGGTCAAGAATGAAGACGGACTCTTCTTCTGGACCTTTCAGAGTATCAAACCGGAGCTGGAGAGTGAAGTGAGCCGGCAGTTTACGCAATGGCTTATCGAGAAGTACGGAAGTTATGCAAAAGCCAGTGAAGCATGGAATGGTTTCAGCCTTCCCAAGGATGTGAAAAATGATAAGTTCGGACTTTTTATAACCTGGGAGCTGACCAACCCTGCCGAGGGAGACGCCCAACTGAGGATGACCGATCAGATGGAATTCCTTACGGAGGTGCAGTATGATTTTTATAAGGAAATTCATGATTACTACCGGAATGACCTTGGTTGCAGTCAGCTCATCAATGCCAACAACTGGAAAACGGCCGATCCATGCCGGCTTTTCGATGCCGAGCGGCTTACCTATACCGCCTGCGAGGTTTCGGCTGTAAACCGCTATTTTGCTCCGGGTCACCACGGGGAGTTCTCGGGCTGGAGAATTCAATCCGGAGATCACTACCAGGGTGTTTCCGCACTTAAAAATCCGGTATCCATTCCGGTGAATATCAAGCAGACCAAAGGTATGCCCATGATTGTAACGGAGAGCGGTTGGAACCTTCCCCATAAATACCAGTCGGAAGCCCCCCTGCTCATCGCATCCTATATGTCGCTTACGGGAGTGGACTCCTACTACTGGTTTAACATTAATACAGCCGGACTCATGGAGGATCCTTACTTCCGCTTCATCGAACTGGAAGACGGGACCCATCCCCTCAACCGCTGGACCTACTCAACTCCGGGAGGGGTGTTTATGTTTCCGGCCAATGCCCTGATGTTCAGAATGAATTACATTGCGGAAGGGAAAACCATGCTCAGGGAGAACCGTTCCCCTATGGATATATACGAGAGGAAGATCCCGGTGCTTTGCGAAGAAAACAGTTACGATCCCAACCGGGATGCAGATTTCAACAATAATGGGGGTTCCGGGGAGCAGGAAGTAAATCCCCTTATTTTCCTAACAGGTAAGGTGGTATCCGATTATCAAAGTAAGAATTATAGCTGGACGGTTGACAACGATTTTAAGAATCTGGTGAACACAGAGGAAAAAACCGTGGTTTCTTCCACCGGACAAATGAGCCTGAACTACGGTAAGGGCATTTTTACCCTCGACACACCCTATGCGAAGGGGATCTCCGGATTTCTGGGAGGGGATGTGGGGTATATTCTGGACGGACTCTCGGTAAAGAGTATTGATGATTACGCGACCCTTTCCATTGTGCCCCTGGATGATAAGCTCCTCCTGGAATCCGAAAAGATCCTGATCCAGGCCGGCACGGTCTATCGTCCGGAAGGATGGAAAGAAGAACCGGCACAATTCGAAACCAACAACGATACCCTGCAGGGATACCGTATCCTGAGTACCGGAAACATGCCCTGGAAGGCCGAACGCCTCAAGATGCGGATAGAACTCCGAAACCTCAACGTTACCGAAGCCGTAAAGCTCGATAATGCCGGCTACCCCGTCGAAACCCTCGACCTCAAACGAAAAGACGGAGACGTCGTAATCCTCGACCTCCCCGAAGATTGCATTTACGTAGTCCTGAAATAAATCCCCCTATCCCCCTATCCCCAAATCCCCATATCCCCAAATCCCCATATCCCCATTCTTCCAGCTTGTCCGTACAAGTAAAATTTCCTATATTTGCCCCATGCCTTTACAATACGAAATATTATTCCAAGACTTAAAGAAAAGCATCCTCACGGGGGTAATACCTGAGGGTGGGTTTCTTCCGTCCGAGCATGAATTATGCCGGCAGTACTCGGTAACCCGGTCAACTGTCAGGAAAGCGTTGGATATGCTGGTAAATGAAGGTTACATTGTAAAAAAGCAGGGTAAAGGCAGCATGGTGGAGCTTAGCCGAAAATCGCTCGGACTGCTTTCGTTTCGGGGCTTTTCTGAGGTTTTGGGAAAGAAGGAGCAAAAGATCCGGTCGGTTTTCCTTCAGGATCCGATTTTTCTCCCCTGGCCGAAAAACTTTTTTTACAGGCCCTCGAGGGAGGAGCAGCAAACCAACCTGATCTTTTTTCACCGGCTAAGGTTTGTGGAGGAAGAGCCGGTGATGCTGGAGCACACCTATGTTCCGAATATCGGATTGGAGGATTTTCTGAATGAACCGCTGGTTGAAGGATCTCTTTTTACCACTCTGAGGCAGAGGTATGAGATTGAGATTGTAAATCTGTCTCAGGATATTAAAGCTATCCCGGCTGATCCTCACATGAGTTATGTACTGGACACTCCCCCGGGCAGCCCTTTGATCCTGATCTACCGAAGATACACGACCAACAGGGATAAAATGCACGTTTACAGCTCATTATATTGCAATACCGGAAACTATTTTTTATCGAGTGATCGTTATATATGATAATTGCATCCATAAATCCCACTTTTTGCGAAAATCAATTTTAAAAACTAATAAACATTTTAAGACATGGACAAAGTACAGGAACTGGCCAAAATGATCGACCATTCAATTCTTCACCCTACGCTAACGGATGAAGACTTGAAACGGGAATGCGAAGTTGCATTGAAATACAACGTAGCTTCGGTATGTGTTAAACCCTATGCCACCAAGATGGCTGCAGAACTGCTTAAGGGTTCTGATGTGGAGGTAGGTTGTGTGATCGGCTTTCCCCACGGGAACAGCAGCATTGAAGTGAAGGCTTTTGAAACCGAAAAGGCGATAGAAGACGGGGCTACCGAGATTGATATGGTGGTGAATATCGGTAAAGTGCTGGGAGAGCAGTGGGATTATGTCGAAGAGGAGTTATCCACCCTCGTGGCGATCACCAAAAAACACAATGCGGTACTTAAGGTGATCTTCGAGAACGACTATTTACCGGAGGATAAATACAAGATCCGTTTGTGTGAGATTTGCAGCAAGCTGAAGATTGATTATGTAAAAACCTCATCAGGATTCGGATTTGTGAAGGGAGATGATGGCAAATATTCCTATGAGGGGGCCACGGAACACGATCTCAGACTTATGCGCAAGCATTCGGATCCGGGAATCAAAGTGAAAGCAGCCGGAGGGGTAAGAACACTCGACGGACTCCTGAAGGTGCAGGAGCTGGGCTGCTCCCGTTGCGGGGCTACCGCTACTATAAAAATCCTCGAAGACGCGAAGGAAAGATTTAAATAGCTGACTTACGTTAATTAACCAGACTCTGAATTTCTATCTGACAGTTGTAAAAGGCGAAACCTGGTTGTTTCGCCTTTAAACTGTCGGATAAATTCGAAACCTTTTCAATTTAATTCGAAACTATAATTATAATCAATCAGGTTTCTTTCTGCATTATTTTCAATCCAGGCTTTTTCTTTATGACTGATTTCTATCATATCGTTTGTCGATGTGGTTTTAAATCTTTTTGCTACCGATTCTAATACTTGCAATTCATTTTCGGTAAACAATTCCTTATCAAAAGTATTGTTTGGATTTGGCTTAAATTGTTCTCCAGTACCACCATCGGCAAAATTGGTGTAATAAATATTCAATTCTTCTTTATTGGCTAAATATTCGAAAATACTATTGAAATTATTAGGCACTGGCCCCATAGGAATGGCTCGATACTGAACGCCACTCATTGAAAATCCTGTTTGTTTATACATGATAAAATCTGCATAGAACAAAAGCTTATTCAACTTGGTTTTCCATGGTTCAAGTTTCTCTGTGAAAAACACAACCATCTCTGAAAACTTTCTAAAATCAGGTGTTTTAAATCCTGTCAGATTGTTGGGAAGGCATGTACCAAAGAAGTAATTCTCCAATTGCCTTTCAAATTTACTCTTCTTTTGCTCTTCCAATAAAATATCAATTGTCTTATGCGTTTTTTCTACAAATTTCTTGTCAAGTGTCGTACAGTAATTAACCAGCTTTTTAAACTCATGTGGGTCGTCGGCTAACTGGATTAATTTGGCGTTTGACTGGTTTGGCACTTCACCACCTTCGTATTGACGATATCCATTAATGCCAAAACCTAATATCTCGGCCATTTTTGCAGCTGAAAGATTATACTTTTCCCGAATTGAAATAATTTGTTCGGGAAAGGGGATGCTATATTTTACCCTATATTGATTTACTAATTGATTGTAATTCAATTGGGCAAATGCATCATCCTCAAACTGCTCGCCTGTATCTTCGCATTTGTAGGAATGAAATAACACCTTGAATTCGTCTTTTCGAAAACTCATGGTTCTCCACTCTTTTACAATGCTCATTTCTTTACCTGTAAATGGACTTTTCATGATGTTTGTTTTTTTAATGGATAATTCATTGGGTGTTCGGCAATATGAAAGGAAATACAAACCGCTCCATTGTTTTCAATTCCCATACTCAATTTGATGTACACTTCTTTCTTTTTTACCTGCTTGCCAAAAACCCACATAGGTAATATGCCCCGCATTTTTTCGTCTAAAGGGCCTTGTGAATAATCTTCGACCTTTAACGAACTTATAATTTCTTTACGTTTGGCAGGTGTTATTTCTAAATCATGCAGCGTTTGTTGATTCTTGCCGCGGTCATCAAGAAACAGTATACCGAATATTTTTATCTTCACCTTTAGTTCCATTAAGTATTTTTCAACTTCTTGTTTCGATGCCATTTGTAAATTTAATTCAGTGTAAAGATATAACGAATTTTTATGTATAACAACTTTATAGTTGCATTTATGTTGTAAATTAAATATTATTAAACTTTATGGTACTTTCATTAAATCTGGTTTCCTGTCAAATATTAAAATACTTTCACAACGAAGGTGGGTTGGCTAAAAAATGCATGTGTGTTACTGAGAAAGGACGGTTGTGGGATAGGTAGGAGCACTCCTGCTTAGTGCGTTGGCAATCCTTCTTTTTTGCCACTTTGCTTGTTAAGTCTAATTCTTAGGGTATGCAAACAGGATGTGTTTACGGCTGGCAGGCGTTTAATGAAAATACTATTCTATTGCTTCTTTGCAATACCGAAATCTGTCCCACCTTGAGAGGCAATTCCGGAATGACTAAAGGAAGAATAGTGCAAGGAATCTGCATCAAATTGTATTATAACATGCGAATAGCTACTTCCACCTCCCGAAGAAGATTTATGATAACCTAAGTCCGAGATTAATAAATCGCTGTGAGTGGTTGTTCTTATTCTATCATTTGTAAGCCCCTCAAATACAAGTGTAATTGAGAGTGAAGAATCTATTTCACCTTTTTGAACTTCAGCGAGTACTGTCCAAAAACTCTCCCTTAAGATACTACTATCATTAGAAGAGTCCCACTCTTTGGACCAAGAGTAAGCGGAACCTTCATACATGCCTAACCATTGATCCAAATATGTCGGATCTTCGGTCTTTTCACAGGATATTGAGAGGCTCAAAACAATTACCAGTAAAACGGATCCTAGTTTTTTGTGGTTAATCGAGTTCATATCAATGGTATATAAAATTTATAATTAAAGGTAAAGAAAAATGATTAATGGAATACTGCTTACCTGGTATTTTTGATTATCTCAAGGACGGATTCCCGGATCCACCAGCCGGGATCCATGATTTAGCCGGGAGATTACACTGAATAGCCTGGTTCTGACAGGTAGAGGACAGGAACATGAAGGCATCTAAGAAAAGGTATCCCACATTGAGTCGCTGCCGTAACGGAAAACGAACCTGATATTTGTCAGCAGGTAATGAAAGAAATGCCGTTATTAATAACGGCATTAATAACGGCATTAATAACGTTATTATTTTATTATAATCTATTGATATTGTATTAATTAATTGTATATGTTTTTTATAAGTATTTCTTAAATAAGGTATTTTTGTTACCAGGTTTTCAAACTTTAACTTACTGAACCATGAGTCTGTCCTATCCCTTCCTGGCTTCTATTTCCGGCAACCCCACTTATCACTGCTAATTCCAGAGTCCTTTCCAGATTAACGCCCCGTTTAAACGGTTTTTCCGTGCAATTTCCCTAACTTCCCCGGAAATTTGAATGGCATGGCAAAAAAGAAATACCATAAGAAATCACCCCGTACCTATACCAAAGATACCCTCAGCCGAATGGTGCTGGGCGTGATCTCCACCCATCCCGGGAAAACCTTTAACTATAAACAGATCTCCAAGGTCCTGAATATCAAAGCTCACGATCAGCGGCAACTGGTGGTCCAGGTTCTTAATGATCTGGAGAAAAACGGTTCGGTCGAAGCCGTTTCTGCAGGTAAATACAAGCTGAAGACGAAAGGCGGACAACTCATAGGGAAAATTGATATGACCCAGCATGGCTACGGATTCCTCGTAACCGAAGATATGGAAGAGGATGTATTCATCCCCCGGAACCTTCTTCATACCGCACTCGACGGTGATACCGTGAAAGTCTATGTTTACCCTGCACGCAGAAGAAGAGGCCGGCTCGAAGGCGAAGTGATGGAGATCCTCAAACGTTCGAGAGACAGCTTTGTGGGCATTATCGATATCTCCCCCCAGTTCGCCTTCCTCCAGGTGGAAAACAAAAAAATGCCCTACGATCTTTTTATCCCACTCGACAAACTTAACGGGGCTAAAAACGGACAAAAAGCCATCGCAAAAATCACCTCCTGGCCCAAGAATATGAAAAATCCCCTGGGCGAAGTGGTCGAAGTCCTGGGCAATCCGGGGGAAAATGACGTGGAAATGCACGCCATCCTCGCCGAGTTCGACCTGCCCTACCATTTCCCCGACGAAATAGATCAGGAAGCCAAAAAAATCAACGAAAAAATCTCCCCCGAGGAGATACAAAAAAGAAGAGACTTCAGAGATACCTCCTGTTTTACCATCGATCCCCACGATGCCAAGGATTTCGACGATGCCCTTTCCTTCCGGAAACTCGAAAACGGAAATGTAGAAATTGGTGTTCATATCGCCGATGTTACCCATTACGTCAACCCTAAAACCCCGCTCGACGAAGAGGCCTTCCAGCGCGCCACCTCGGTGTACCTGGTTGACCGCGTAGTGCCCATGCTCCCGGAACGTCTGTCAAATTTCATCTGCTCCCTCCGACCCGACGAAGAAAAACTCTGCTTCTCAGCGGTCTTCGAAATGAACCAAAAAGCCGAAGTGATAAATGAATGGATTGGCCGCACCATCATCAAATCCCAACGCCGGTTCAACTACGAAGAAGCTCAGGAAATAATTAAGGGAAAAGAGGGAGACAAAAAAGAGGAGATCCTGAGCATGCACGATCTGGCCCAAAAGCTCAGACAAAAACGATTCGACCACGGCGCCATCGCTTTCGACCGTATCGAAGTGAAATTCCATATCGACGAGGATGGAAATCCAACCGGAGTGTACTTTAAGGAACAAAAAGAATCCAATCAGCTTATCGAAGAATTCATGCTGCTTGCAAACCGAACCGTCTCCGAATTCATTAACCGCGGCGGAAAATACCGGCAGGAAATCACCGCAACCAATGCCGATTCCCAGCAGACACCCAAAACCTTCGTCTACCGTATCCACGATAAACCCGATCCCGAAAAACTGGAAAGCTTCAATAACTTCATCCGGAAATTCGGATACTCCCTCAATATGGGAGGAGGCACCGCACTTTCCAAATCCCTCAATAAACTCCTGGATCAGGTAGAGGGCAAAAAAGAACAAAACGTGATCGAAACCCTGGCCGTAAGATCCATGGCCAAAGCCCGGTATTCAACCACCAACATCGGACATTACGGACTCGCTTTCAAACATTACACCCACTTCACCTCCCCTATCCGCCGATACCCCGATATGATGGTCCACCGCCTCCTCCAACATTACCTCAACAACGGAGATTCCAAAAACAAAAAGAAATACGAACAGCGATGCGTCCACTGCTCCGACATGGAAAAACAGGCCATGGACGCCGAAAGAGCCTCCATCAAATACAAACAGGTCCAGTTCATGGAGGATAAAGTCGGACAGGAATTCGATGCCATCATCTCCGGACTGACCGACTGGGGAATCTTCGCCGAGATCATCGATAACAAATGCGAAGGAATGATCCCCGTCCAGCAACTTATGGACGATTTCTACGAATTCGATGAAGATAACTACCAGATCGTGGGCCGACACAATAAAAAAATATTCCAGCTTGGCGACGAAATCAAAATTACCGTCAGAAATGCCAACCTGGCCAAACGCCAACTCGACTTCAGCTTGGTGGAAGAATGAAAACCCTTCCCCGACATTTTTCAACTTTCCCCGATTTTATTTTCTTTCGGGGAAAATCGATCCTTTATATGTACTTGTAATTCAGTTATCTAAACTCCTGTGTAATTTATTCGAATTTCAGACCGAAAAATTCGACAAAAATTTGGATTAATTTTCCCGCTGATATATTTTTGAAGGGTATCCTAAATGGTTCCTGCCATGGTCGTGCAGAAAGATGAAGTAAGGGAAAAGATTGTCAACGTAGCCCGAAAGATTTTCACCCGGTTTGGTTTCAAAAAAACCACCATGGAAGAGATCGCCTCTGCCGCTAAAAAAGGGAAATCATCCATTTACTACTACTTCCCCTCCAAAGAGGATATCTTCCGGGCCGTGGTCGAGAAAGAAGCCGACGAACTGAGGGAAGACCTTCGCGATGCGGTGGCCCGGGTAGAGGACCCCATCGACCAGCTCAAAACCTACATCCTTTTCCGGATGCATAAGCTCAAAAACCTGTCCAATTTCTACGCGGCCCTGAAAAGCGACTACCTCAGCCATCTCGAGTTCATCGAAAACATCCGCAGTGAATTCGACCGCGAGGAGATCAAAATCGTGACCGGCATCCTTCAGTCGGGCATTGAAAAAGAGGAGTTTGTGATCGACGACCCCGAGCTGGGCGCCGTGGCCATCGCCACCGCCATGAAAGGCCTGGAAATCCCCCTCTTCATCAAAAAGGAACATGGCAACATCGAAGACCGCCTCGACAACCTCATCAACTTCCTCTTCTACGGACTCATCAAACGATAAACCCGCCGGCAATCACTCCGCCACCAGATCCCACAATTCAAACTGCGGTCATTTCTGTCTGATAACCCTCAGCAGTTCCTCCACCGCATCCTCTTCCGGTATGTTCTTTTTCACGGCTTCCGTTCCTTTGTACAAGGTTACTTTTCCCGGTCCCGCCCCCACATAGCCATAATCCGCATCGGCCATT
>CAZNFR010000105.1:0-10432 GCA_964572225.1 uncultured Bacteroidaceae bacterium | reverse complement strand
TGCGAAAAGTAGCAGGCATCATTGTTCCCTTCGAGGTGGTAACCCCACCGGTACCCATTGAGGATATTCCACAATTTCAGAAACTAACCCTTAAACTCCGGTCAGCCGGGGCAAAGGGAACAGGTTCCTCCCTGTTGTATGCCTTTGCCACCCATATCAATCCGGAAGCTGTATCTCTCGATCCCGCATCGATTCTGCAGCACCTGCGGGCCTTCCTGCTGTTGTATCCCTGGCTGCTGGATGAACTGTATATTGATCCGACCCGCAGATTTACTTCTTTTATCAATCCCTTCCCCCCGGAGTATATACTTAAGACACTCAAACCGGATTATAACCCTGCTCAGGAAACTTTTATCCACGACTATATTTATCATAACCCGGTTAGAAATCGTCCGCTTGACCTCTATCCCATTTTTTGCTATCTGAACCCTTCCGTAAAAGACCTGGAGCAAACCGGGAATGTCAGCCCGCGTCCTGCCTATCACTACCGTTTGCCCAATTCCCAAATCGAAAAATCCGGCTGGGGATTTGAGTCAGAATGGAAATATTGGGTTTATATCGAGAATCTGGCCATTAAAGACGACCTCATTAAAGAACTATCGGAACGTTACCTGAAAGAGCACAAAAAGACCGTGCTAGGATTCGATTCCAAATGGAATAAATACCTGCAAAATTCTGATGAACTAAGGGAAATTGTCTCATGAGACCCATAATTGGTATAAGTGGTCCTGATCGCGGAGGAGGAGCTGCCTGGTTGTTCACTGCCCTGAATGTTCTCCTTGCAGGGGGGAAACCAGTCAGAATAAAGCCCTCCAGACCCGGTAAATGGAAAGAGATCGACGGACTTGTCCTGGGCGGGGGATCGGATATAGATCCCAGAACCTGGACCGAACAAAACTTTATTGACCAGTACTTAGGTCAGACCCTGATGAATAAACGAAAGAATTTCTTCCAGAGAATCGGCAGCTTCCTGGGTTTACTTTACTTCCCCATCGTTTTTTTTATCCGGAAAATCCTTAGTCGGAAATCCGGAACCGAAATCTCCCGGGAAAGAGACAGCCTGGAATTCAAGCTGTTTGATTTTGCTCTGCAGGGCAATAAACCTGTTCTGGGTATTTGCAGAGGAGCGCAATTGATAAATGTGTTCTTCGAGGGAAGTCTTCACGAAGAGATCAGCAGTTTCTACTTCGAAGTACCCAATCCTTACAGCATTTTTCCGGTCAAAACCATCTATGTTGAGAAAAACAGCAAAACCTTTAATATTCTTCAGAGCTCAGAATTAAGCGTAAATGCCCTTCATCACCAGGCAGTGGACAGGGCAGGAAAAAATATCCGGACCGTCGCCCGTGAAGCAAATGGAATCGTCCAGGCTATTGAACACACTCAGCTTGAATTTATGATCGGAGTCCAATGGCATCCGGAATATCTTATTACCCGAAAACGCCAGCGCAGATTGTTCCGGTCTCTCGTGAAAACCGCAGCAAAAAATGCCTAAAACACCTCTCACAAGCACCAGAATATCAGAAAAACAATCCTAATATTAATTTTACGTTATTTTATTATGTATTTAATCTTTATTTTGCCTGTATTTTATGTTAACTTTGCATAAAAGGGAATGATGGAATCCAGTTGTTTTAATTTACTCCAACGGGTGTGCAAACGATTTTAAGTGAGGATTCATCAGGCCTGTCAACAATAAAATGTAATGTGATGAAAGAAACCGACAACATATACAGGCTGGAGATAAGATATGATCTTACCAGGGATAGTAAGAAGAAAGTAAGAAGGATCACACGGAAAAATACCTTCCATGGAATTCATGCAGATAATCCCTCTGCACTCATGGACTCCATCGGCAAATTAAGTTCGGGTATAGTGCGAAAGAAGCACCACAGCAAAACCCGGGAAAATGTAAAGGAGTTTATTATCCGATTCATTCAAACCTGGAAGGGAACTTACGAGGATTCATACCAGATCTGAGAACTGCAGATATCAGAGCCATTTTTTTCCTGCAAATAGGGATGCGACTATTTCTTCCCATCCTAACAATCACTACCTTTGTAAGCGTGTCTCAATGCATACATAATGGATGAAAATCCAGAATAAATGAAACTTTCATTAAAAATTATCAATTGTGAAAACCAGATCTTTCTTTGCAGTCGTGAATTCTCTTCTGTTGTTAACATTCTTGTCGTCCTGTAATTTTTCCAAGCAGGATCAAACAGATGAGATGAACCCGGAAGCCTTGTCCATCTCCGAGCGTGTGAACCCGGAAGATTTTGATTCCACCCTTAACGGTAAAAAAACCGGATTGTATGTTCTTCAGAATGAAAATGGTACGGTGCTGAAGTTAACCAATTTCGGGGCTTCCATGGTTCAGTTGATCCATAAAGACCGGGAGGGAAGATTTAATGATGTTATCCTTGGCTACACCGGTATTGAGGGTTACATAAACGATCAGATGTCGCTTGGCTGCATTGTGGGTCCTTTTGCCAACAGGATTGCCAACGCAAGGTTCAGCCTCAATGGTCAGACTTATGAATTGGAAAAAAACAACGGAGAAAACTCTCTTCACAGCGGTCCGGAAGGAATACATTCGGTGGTATGGGAAGCAAAGCTGAGAGACAGCAGCGTCCATTTCACTTACACCTCTCCGGATATGGAAGCCGGTTTCCCCGGAATCCAGAATTACACTGTCACATATACCCTCACCGGGGAGGATGAAATTATCATTGAGTACACCGCCACCACTACCGATTCGACATTTATCAACCTTACCAATCATACCTACTGGAATCTTCTTGGCGAAGCCAAAGGACCCATTCTGGATCATTCCCTTCAGGTAAAAGCAGAATATATAACTCCTGTAAATGAAAACCTGATCCCTACGGGTGACCTGATGCCGGTTTTGAATACTCCCTTTGACTTCTCAGAATTGCGCAGGATAGGCGACAGCATTGACAACCATCATCCCCAGCTCAAATACGGTCGGGGATACGACCATAATTTCGTGCTTGATACCCGCGACCGTGACGAAGTTCAACTGGCAGCCAGGGTCTCTGAAGGAACCACCGGAAGGGAACTTTGGGTGTACACCACCGAGCCGGGAATTCAGATTTACTCAGGGAATTTTATGGATGGAACCGTGAAAGGAAAAAACGGAAACCTTTATAAATACAGGCATGGAATTGCACTTGAGGCCCAGCATTTCCCGGATAGCCCCAATCAGCCGGTCTTTCCTTCAACCCTGCTGGCACCCGGACAGGAATATCATCAGAAAACCATTTACAAGCTAAGCAATCTGCCGGCAAAATAACCTAGGCACTATAAAACGCAAGAAGGCTGACCCGCTACGGATCAGCCTTCTTTCAATATTTTACCGGGAATCTATTCAGGATGAATAGCTTCAACCGGGCAAACATCTGCGCATGCACCACAGTCGGTACAGAGTTCCGGATCAATCTTATAGATGTCTCCTTCGGAAATCGCTTCAACCGGACATTCATCAATACATGTACCACATGCAGTACAATCATCAGTGATTACGTAAGCCATTTTAATTATCTTTAATTAACTACTAAATCTAAACTACTGCAAAATTAAATTCTTGATCCGAATCGCAAAATGATATAATGCAGCATGGATTTATTTTAAATTATTCTAAACAAGGAAGCTAAAGATCATCAGCCATAAGAATGCCGTAACCAAGCCAGGTCATAAGCTCAATCCCGGTTTTCAGGGCATTTTCATGAATATTAAAGAGTGGGGTGTGAAGTGAAGGCCAGTCGGCCGCACCCGGTTCGGCCACGCCCAATCTATACATTACCGAGGGGTAACGCTGGGAGAAATAGGCAAAATCCTCGGCGGTCATTCGGATATTGAGATCACTTACCTTCTCGTCACCTAGGTATTCACGGGCCAGGGAAGAGGCAAATTTCGTCAGACCGGGATGGTTCACCAGCACCGGGTAGCCCTTGCGGATTTCCACCTCTGCTTTGGCTCCCATTGCTTCTGCGGTTTTGGTGGCGATATCGGTAATATAGCCATGGGCTTCCTTCCGCCAATCCTCGTTCATGGTCCGGAAGGTACCTTCAATTTTTACCTCGTTGGGGATAATGTTTACAGCGCCCGGGGCTTCCACCTTGCCAAATGAAAGAACACTGGGTGTCCCGGGAGAATTTCTCCTGCTTACCACCTGCTGAAGTGCAACAATGATATGGGAAGCAATAAGGACGGTATCGGTAATTCTTTCCGGGATGGCCGCATGACCTCCCCTGCCCTTAATGGTAATGAAGATCTCATCGGCAGAAGCCATGTAAATGCCGGGACGAAAACCGGCTTCACCGCTGCTCATCTCCGGGTAAACATGTTGAGCGATCATAAAATCGGGCTCCTGGTCTCCGAAGAGATTCTCTTCGAGCATAAGCCTTGCACCTCCGGGAATTCTTTCTTCTCCCGGCTGAAAAACAAACAACAGGGTACCCTTTATCCTGTCTTTCATCCCGTTTAAAATCCTTATAGTACCGAGCAAACAGGAAGTATGTACATCGTGTCCGCAGGCATGCATCACCCCTTCATTCACCGACCGGTACTCAACGGGATTGGCCTCCTGTATGGGTAAGGCATCCATGTCTGCTCTAATGGCCACTGATTTTCCGGGTTTTTCCCCATCAATTCTGGCAAGGATACCGGTTTTTACAATTCCATCGCGGTAAAATACACCCCATTTATCGAGTGTTTGCTTTATAAATTCCGAAGTTTCATACTCCTGAAAGGACAATTCGGGATGCATATGTATATGCCGACGGATGGAGTTGATCTCATCAAGGATCTCTTCCGCACGATTCTTTATATAGCGTTGAATTTCATTCATTTTCCAAGGATCATTTTTGCACCAACGATCAGCAGTAAAACTCCAAAGATCTGTTTAAGCGTTTTTGCTGGCAATTCGATGGCTATTTTTGAACCAAACCAGGAGCCGGCCAAAAAAGCCAGCATCAGAATCAGTGCATACCGGAAATTCACATGACCGGCGCGGTAGTAATTAATCACCGCGAAGATCCCGATAGGAGCAAGCATGGTTGCCAGCGTCGTTCCCTGCGCATCATGCTGATTCATGCCAATGATAAAAACCAGGGTCGGGATCATGATAATTCCTCCACCCACACCCAAAATGCCACCGGCAAAACCTGCAAGAAGGCCTGCAATAATTAAAATGATAAGGTGACTCAGCGTCATAGGTTCAATTCAGATTAAAAGTCCAAATTTAAGGAAAAATAGAAGATGCGGGGAAGGACGGTCCGGTTTTCAATCCCCCAGGCCCAGTCAACCCTCACGAAATAACCCAGCAGGCGGCTCCTGAGACCAAATCCGTAACCGGCCACCAGAGGTTCGCGGTTCGAATCAATAATCACGGTTATGGGCCCCTCGTTGATCTCTTCGGTATCGTATTCATTCTCCCCCGACCAGGGATGAAGTCCGGCCCAGGCCGCGCCCACATCAAAGAACCCGACCACCTGAAAGTTGTTTAAGAAGGCGGAAGAGAGGGGCCGGTTGGCAAAGTATCGGATCATGGGCCAGCGAAGTTCCGTATTCACCAGGGCAAAATTATTCCCGTTACGAATATTCTGGGTAAATCCCCTCATATTTGTTGCCAGGGTCTGAAAAGCATAGTTTCTGCTGAAATCTATGGGTACCGACTGATCAAAAACCTGTACATTGGGATTGAAATTGGTCCAGTTATCCACACTTCCCAGATAATAAATCAGAGGGGTATTCCCAAAAGAGGTACTGCTCGCAAACCGGTTTGCCCAGATCAGGGAACGGTGAATGCGCAGATAATGCCGGAAATCGGCCCCGAGTACCACCAGATCCGATTTCCTCTCATCAATCTGCTTGTAACCCTCGGCAAAAAGCTTAAAACGGAGTCCCTCATAAAGATTTATTCCCAAGGGACGGGTATTGTCAAAGGTGTAATCGACCTTCAATCCTCCCCAGGGTCTTATTATGTCAGGTTCATTAAGATTGGACAAATCGGTGGAAAGAAAAACCGAACGGTCAGTCCGGAAAATGGCAGACCCCCGAATGGCAGAAACCTGACTGAAGGGGTATTTCATGATGAACATCAGTTCATGGGTATAGGTCTTAATCAGGGATTGTGTATTGGATGCCCTGAACACCTGCCTGTGAAAAATAAACTGCTTGTCCCACTGGCCCTTCATATTTTCAAAGCTCAGAAGGTATTCATTCGAATTAAAATCCGTTGCAAACCTAACGCCCCCGATCAGCCGGTAATCTTCAAACAAATCGGTTGCTCCTACCTTAAAAAGCAGGTTAAATCCGGGATTATAATAAACTGCCCCTCCGGTGAATGTCTGATAGGACTCATTCAGAAAACTGAAATCGACCTGATTCACCAGATAATTCGGATAAAATGAGGTCTCATAGTCAATGTAAACCCGCCTTTCCTCCTTCACCGTGTCCATAACCAGACTGAGATTATTGTCACGCAATTTTTCGTTATAATAATTCAGTTTCTCCTTCTCAAAAACATAGTTGTTTACATCAATGGTGGTAAAATCCAGTCTCAGCGTATCGGTACCGGAGATAATACTGTTGTCCACCACATCGCGCAAAACAATGGTCTTTTGCTGAACGTTCCTGAGACTGTCCTCTTCCGATAGCTTCTCCGTGTACTCTTCCCTGAAGGGTGTGATCCGGATCTCATCTGCCAGGTTTTCATAATCCGCTCTGCCCTCATAAAGATGGTGTCTGCCATCATGGTAAATAATCTGAGAATACCGCCCGGTGGATGGGATGAAATGATGCTCGGTAATATTTCTGCGGTAATTTGTGAGTGGATAGGAACGGGTAAAATACCGGTAATGGGTTATGGTGTCAATATAGGCAATGGCACTGTCGTATTCCGCAAAATAACGGTTGAATATCCCGGATTTATCACTCAGATACACAAATTTGTTCCTTCCTGAAGGATAGGGCTGCTTACGGGTAACAAAATCCCTGTCGGTAATTCGTGTGAGTTCTTCCGATTCAGATTCAAGATCATAAATAAATAAACTGTAATAATTTGAAATGGCCGAAATATCCGAACCTGCATCCAGGGCATCGGTACTCCGGTTGGAGGAGAATAAGATCTTGCTTGAATTATCATAAAAACGCGGACTTAAATCGTCGGCGATATCATTGGTGATCCTTTGATTGGTGGCAGACACGATATCATGAATATATATGTCTGTCTGCCCCCGGTACACCCCTGAAATGAGGAACTTCAGTCCGTCATCAGAATAACTGATATCCAGGATTTTCTCATAAAAGAGGAATAGCCTGGTGGTATATTCTTTGTTGTCAATGTCATAATAGGTAAGCCTTATCTCTCCTTCCTCCTCCTCCACCCAGGCCATGATCCTGCTCGATGGATGCCAGGTGATCAGGGGGTAAGAATAATCCATGATTTGCTCCACCTTGTTTCCATCGGCTTCGAGTTTCTTTCTCTTTCCCGTTTTTAGATCATGAAGGTAGATTTTGTATCTCCCTAACTGGTTGGTAACATAGCTTAGGTAGTTCCCGTCGGGACTTATTTTGGCCTGGAAATAGACCTTTTTCTTTTTGGGCTTCTTCAAAACCTTCCCATCCTCCGGAAGCTCCCCGTAACTTTCAAACTCCATGAACATATTCATGTAATAACCCAACCATTCATTGGCAAGGTCCTTCAACGGCATTCCCAGCACATAGAGAAATCCGCTGTTCACGTTTTTATTAATCCGGGTAAGATAAATGATGTTGGGAATTACCGATTCCCCATAGGTGTCGGCAATGTATTTCCAGAATGAATGTCCGGCATACAGGGCATCTAACCCTTCCAGGCGATTAAATTTTTCGTATCGCTCACTGAGAATGCCATCTTTTACCCTGTTTTCAAGCTCAAAGTCCCAGGGATTGGAAATATAGGAAATCAATCCGGGCATGTACCATTCAGGCAAATTTAAAAGGGTGGAGCTGGTGAAATTATCCCTGAAATCATTCCCGTACAGCATCTCTGTGATCAGCGACTCGGAAACCGCCTTGGTGATCTGCTTCTGCATCTCAAGGTGGTCCCCTTCAAAGTACACGAAAATTTTATTCTGAATGATCCGGGTAAGCCCTCCTACGTTCGCTTCCTCCTCCTCATTTACCAGTAACTGTCCGACATTACTTTGCTTGAAATCGGAAAGCTTGTTGTACACAATAAAAATTAGCCGTTTGTTGAAATTGTAGTCAAAGAATCGCTCAAGCCTGGGTAATTCGGTTTTTAAATAATCGGCCACGTAAAGGGACAACTCACGACCTTCATCATAGGAATACACATCGTAACGGTCAAACCGGTAAAACTTCCAGTAAAAGGTATTGTACTGAACCCGGTTCTTACCGAAGGTCATCTGATGTCCGTTGTAAAACTGTCCCTTCAGCTCCCTGGATGAAAGGGCAGCCAGTACTATGATTATGAAATAGAGTAAATAATTTCTCACACCCGAAATATCAAATATTCCTTAAAATTAATAATTAATTCGTATGAATAACAGCGTAAAAGCTACCCCGAAATATTTTATAACTGAGATTTGACCCGGAATAGTACATTAAATTATTGTTATCCCATATTTAACGCAACTTTTAACAATATTATTTGTATAAAAACGGGATCAATAACTAATTTTGTTGTATAACAATTAATGTCTTATTTTGCTCGTTAGTATGCTGAAAAAATTAAGGAAATGAGAAAGAAATACGTATCCTTTATGATCATTTTGCTGGCCTCCGCCCTTACAGTTTACAGTCAGCAAAAGAATGCCAATATCTCCTTTGGGAACACTGTTCACGATTTCGGGGAAATTAAAGAGGCCGATGGAACCGTTAATTACAAGTTTGAATTTCTTAATACCGGTAACGAACCTCTTATTGTACAGAGGGTAACCTCTTCCTGTGGGTGCACAACCCCATCCTGGACCAAAGAACCAGTGATGCCGGGAGAAAAAGGCTTTGTAAATGCTGAATTTAATCCCAAAAACCGGCCGGGGCATTTCGACAAATACATCAATGTTCAGACAAATTCGTCTACTCCTGCCGTCAGACTCAGGATTACCGGCAAAGTGATACCCAAGCCTCTTTCCAATGAGGAAGTTTACCGCTACGCTATGGGCGATATCCGGTTTAAGACCAATCACCTTAGCTTTGGGACCCTCTTAAAAGGTACTCCCCAAAGGAAGGTAGTGGAGTATATGAACACCTCCGATAAAGCTCATTCCCTGGAGGTAAGAGATCTTCCCGAACATATAAAGGTACATGTGACCAATCCGAAACCCGGACCCGGGGAAACCGGAGAAATTGAAGTGAGCTACCTGTCGGATAAACAGGATGACTGGGATTTCATAATTGACAGGCTCAGTATATACATTGACGGAGTTGCCGACCGGAACAACCGTCTGATCGTAAGTGCCAATATTCAGGAGGACTTCTCCTCTCTGTCGGCCGAGGAAAGAGCCAACGCCGCTCATGCTGAATTTGCCAGCAGCACCTTTAATTTCGATCAGATCAAACAGGGAGAAAAAGTAAGCTATGAATATGAGCTTACCAATACCGGCAGCTCCGACCTGATCATCCGGAAAGTGAACGCAAGCTGCGGTTGCACTGCTGTAGTGATGGATAATAAGGTAATCAAACCCGGAGAAAAAACCGGAATCAAGGTTACCTTCAACTCGGCCGGCAAACTGGGCAAACAAAATAAAACCGTAACCGTTATCACCAACGATCCCGACAAACCCCGGGAAATCCTGTGGATACGCGGTGAAATCGTGAAATAAACCCACACTTGGATAAAAAAGTAAAGCACCGGTTAAGGTGCTTTTTTTTACAATAAGGGTACTAATTGTATTACATTTCCCAAACCAAAACCCTACCTGTATCCCCGGATCCCTCTATCTCTGCATCTTTGTTACCTCCCTAAATCCCCAACTCTTCCACAGATCCCATTGAAAGCCACCAGACTTGATTTTATAACCAATCTGTATAACAGAGAATATGTCTCCCCCGGAGGTGTGATAGAGATTCTGATTCACCAAAAGCCAAATCTAAATCAAAATCAAAAGGGTCTTTGAAGTCCTTAACCCCCTATTATCATTAGCAATCCATATGTTTTATTTATCCCTCAGATCCAATAATATAAGAAATTCCTTCCTTATTCCAAAACAATTCATCAACAAAGAATAATTCTATATTTCAGTCATACAGCGAATTACATCAAAAAAGCATTGGATAGTTTTTCCAAATGAAATAACTTCATTTTCGATCTGAGATAACCGGAAAAATGCTTTACAAAAATGCGATTTTGGAAACTCAATGGGGTTAATGAACTTGGACAGATAACCGGTTATAATATGGG
>CAZNFR010000104.1:0-10499 GCA_964572225.1 uncultured Bacteroidaceae bacterium | reverse complement strand
ATGTAAACGAAGTGCTGATATTTTATGTAAACGATGTACTGATATTTATCAGATAATTATTAAAAAAGGAACAAAATGAAAATCTTAAAAAATCTCAAACTGATAATTAGTGCATTCATGATTTTATTGTTGGCTTCATGCGGACAAAATCAAAATCAGGATAGGTCTTCTAAAGAATTTGGAGAAGAAGTAAAGGATGTGAAAGAAGAAACCAATGAAGCACTCGCTGTAAAAAAAGCTGAATTGAAAAAAGAGATTGAAGCATCCATAGACAACTTCAACAAGAAAATCGAAGAATTCGAATCCGAACTCAGCGAAAAAGAGGAAGAAGCTAAAGCAGAAACCCAGGAATCGGTAGAGAAAATGAAAGAAAAAAGGGATGATCTGAAAGCAAAACTGGAAAAGTTCGAGGACCAGACCCGGAATTCCTGGGAGGCTTTCAGCGAAGAGGTAAACAATGATCTCACCAGTTTTAAGGAAAGTATTTCAGATTTCTTTGAAGACAATGCATAGCCTTGCGAAACCCCAAAAAAAGGGATAATCTGAATTCAGATTATCCCTTTTTTTTGGGCCATTTTCCTGGGAAAGAGGGAAGCAATCCATGCAAATCCGCAGGATTGATGGAATGAGCAAATAGGGATCTGAATCAAAAAAAACAGGAAAACCTATGCAGAATATTTTTAAACACGAAATCTTCGTCACTAGCTATAGTGAAAATGAAGAACTTCTGAAATTCCGGTGGACAGGTGAATGCGGGAATATTACAAGACCGGAGTACAAGCATGAATTTGAAATGGTTAACCGGACCCTTAAAATGGTTAGTTTTCGGAAAGCCATTTTTGATTTCCGGGAATGCAATTACTACATACATCCTAACGAATACAGCGATGAATCCAAAAGTATCTTCTCCCGCATCAGGTTTCCTTCGGGAACATTTATTGTGCTAATCGTCCCGGAAAATCTTCTTTTTTATGCCCGGTATGAGGTGAACCGGACCAATCTGGTCAATACCGGGACAATAATTCAGTATTTCAGGGATAAAGAAAAGGCAGAGAAATGGTTGGAAAACAAATAATCAAATCATATCATAAGCAGAAAGGTAGGCAGGCTTTAGCCTGAACTCCTCTATCTCCCTTTTCCCCATTTCAACGAATTTTACCCGTATCTCCCCCTCTACCGGGTGAAATAGTTTTCCGGCAATTCCTTTGTCAACACTTTCTTCAATACTTCTGTAAATATCTGAACCGGGATCAACCCAGATCATCAACAAAGGATTTCCTGAAATGCTTGCAATATGAGATATCAACTCATTCAAACAGCCTTCTTTGTCAGGGGCGTGCCAAATTCCTTCAAGGGCAGTAAAACGGAAGTCGTCCGGTTGTATAAACTTCTTGAAAAAGGGTAAACGGGGAAGGATCCGGAATAACAATACACCGGTTAGTCCTTTCATTTCAGCCAGCTCCCACGCAGCCTGATGGATCATTGCCCCCGCTGCTATGCTTCCCTCCTTCTCAATAATCCAATAGTCACGGGAAAAGTCAATATTCTCTAAGTTCAGCATGGTATGATCCGAGTAGAATTCCTCAATCTGCTTACGCATCCAGGGGATCTCTTCCTCTCTTAACAGCCTGCAATGAAGACTACTCCTGCTCCAAAACCTACTGTATATCAGTGTTTTAAAAGATCTGACTTTTTGAAGTCCCATTTGCTCACTAAACCTTAGGGATCTATCATTCCCGCCTTCAATGTAGGCATAGATATAGGTTTTTTTTCCGCCCTGATCTTCCGAATCTTCAAGTTTAAAAGGATTATCGAAATACAGGGAAGAAACACCTTTGAGGAGTCCCTGATCCTGTCGTGAATTTTTCTTCTCGGTTGAATTACCCTGTTTTCGGGAGCGCAGGGGGGCTTTGATGGAAAAATAACGTACGTACCAGGCGGTCGATCGATTTCCATGGTCAATACACTCTCGTTTTACCAGACCTACGGAACCAAGCAGCCGTTTCCTTACCCTGAGGATCATAAAAAACACCCGGCCCAGATTTCTGATCTTTTCCCCTGCCTTTTTATGCCTGTACCTTAGTCCGCCGGGAGTACCCAGTACGGTAGAGGAGATATGATTTATCAGTTCCTCGTCCGGCTCCCGGATCACTTCGATATCTACAAAACTCTCTCTGAAAATTCTTCGTTTCTTATCCATGAGTCCTCATCATCGAAAATCTTAAAAATAAGCAAACCATTCCTGATCCAAAAGAAAAAACCTTCTTCACATAGTATGCGGTGGGATACCCTGAACTTATTCCGGGATTCCATGTTTAACTTATAATTCAGAAAAAACTTTTAGAATATGAGCAAAATTATTTATCCCCTTTCCCTTCTTCTCTCGGGTGTTTTCGTACTGTTTGCCTCCCTAGGTCCTGCTTATCCCGAGACCAGCAGCAATGATGAAATCACCCTGATCTCCGATCTTGAAAAATATGTGGAATCGACCATTGAAGGGAACATTACCCGTATTACTTCCGAAGATGAATTTAAAATTGAAGATAAAAGCGGGAAAATCAGGGTATACACAGGTTGGAAAAACATCTCACCGGTTAGCACCGGTGAAAAGGTGAAGGTTACGGGTAAACTTGACGGAAACCTTATCAGGGAGTTCTACGCCATAAGACTGGTCAAGGAAAATGGAAGTGTCATCGAGTTTAATAATATACTGGAGGAATAGTTGCTCCCTGTATTCTGCCATCTACCTCAACATTTAACTTTTCTTTTAACAAATACCCGGAATTTCTGCGTATTTTGCGCTCCGCATTAATGGAGATTAATCCATCACAGACTTGTTATGAGGATAAGAATCATACTGATTTCAGCATTTCTTCTGCATACCATTAATCCTATAGGAATAGCCCAAAATACCGATGCGAATATTTTTGGTGATGTGCAATCTGCCGGCGAGCACATACCCTTTGCGAATGTTTTTCTGGTAGGGACCACAATAGGTACGGTAACGGATATTTCCGGCCACTATATGATGATAAACCTGCCGGAAGGGAACTATATTCTTACTGCCCAGGCTGTTGGTTATCAAAAACAGTCCAGGGAGGTGACCCTGGTTGCCGGCAAAACGCTGGAAGTAAATTTTGTCCTGGAGGAAGATGCCATTTCTCTGGATGAAGTAGTGATAACAGGAACCCGCACCTTTAAAAGGCAAACCGAATCTCCTGTGATCGTGAATGTACTTGATGGCAAGATGCTGGGGCAAATACAGGCCACTTCCCTTTCGGAAGGACTTTGCTTTCAGCCTGGACTAAGAGTGGAAACCGATTGCCAGACATGCAACTATACTCAGCTCAGAATGAACGGACTGGGTGGAGCCTATTCCCAGATCCTCATCAATGGTCGCTCCATTTTTAGTCCGCTGAATGGTCTGTACGGACTGGAACAGATCCCTTCCAACATGGTGGAACAGATTGAAGTGGTAAGAGGAGGGGGATCGGCGCTATATGGTTCCAGTGCAATCGGAGGCACCGTTAATGTGATCACACGGATACCTTCACAAAATTCCTTTGAGCTCAGCAATACCACTTCCCTGATAAATGGGGAGACTGTAGACAATCTCTTCAACGGAAACCTTACTGTTCTGAGCCAGAAAAGAAATTCGGGGGTTTCCTTTTTTGCAACCCGGAAGAACCGGGATTTTTACGATCATAATGGGGATAATTATTCGGAGCTGCCAAAAATTGAAAGTAATTCTTTCGGGCTCACCTCCTTTCTAAAACCGGCTCACAATCAGAAATTGGAGCTTAGTCTAAGCAGCCTTTATGAATACCGTTTTGGGGGTGAAATGATTGAAAGTGCAGCTTATCTCGCCCAGCAGTCTGAAGAAAGAAAACACAATATCCTAATGGGGAGCCTGGACTATGATCTGGATTTTAATGATTACCATTCCTCCTTTATTGCTTTTATTGCCGGACAACAAACCCTGCGGGACCATTATACTGGGATTATCCCCGATGAGCTTAGCGATCCTCTCTCATTTGATGAACATTTTGTTGATCCCCCTTATGGAGATACAAAGAATTACAGTGTTCAGGGAGGAGTGCAGTTAAACCACACACTGAAAAAGTCACCCGGAGTTAAACACCAGCTTACTGTCGGAGCAGAGCACCTCTACGATGATGTAAGAGATGAGATCAGTGCTTACAACTACCTGCTCGACCAGACCACAAACAACACCGGCGCATTCCTCCAGAGTGACTGGGAAATGATAAGAGGTCTGACCCTGCTTTCGGGAGTAAGGGCCGACAAGCATAACCTGGTTGACAGGGTAGTGTTAAATCCCCGGTTTTCCTTACTATACCGTTTGCAGAACTACCTTCAGGTCCGGGCATCCTGGTCAACGGGCTTTCGGGCACCTCAGGCATTCGACTCGGATATGCATATTGCATTTGCCGGGGGTGGGGTTTCGAGGATTAGACTTTCGGAAGACCTAAAAGAGGAAAGGTCCAACAGTTTATCTGCCTCCGTAAATTACGACAGGGCTAATGAAACCTTCATCGCCGGATTTACTCTCGAAGGTTTTCACACCACCCTGAATGATGCCTTTGTACTGGTTGAAGCCGGTGAGGACGAATTTGGGCTTATCTATGAAAAATTGAATTCCGCAGGATCAGTGGTAAAGGGACTTGTACTTGAACTCCGGGCAAACTATAACCGTAAAATTCAACTGGAAACAGGCTATACCCTTCAGACCAGTGAATATAAGGAAGCCGTGGCGTATTCTTTGGATCTGCCTGCTGAAAAGAAATACCTGCGAACTCCTGAACAATACGGATACTATACCTTAACATTCAATCCCTCAGAACGTTTTAGTGCCTCACTTAGCGGAGTTTATACCGGAAGCATGAAGATACTCCATATAGCCGGAGCCCCTGAATTACCCGATAGGGATGAATACAAAGTGTCGGATCCGTTTTTTGAGCAAAATCTGAAAGTGGCTTACACCTTCAACCTTAACAGGATAGACTCCGGACTTGAAATTTATGGAGGGATTAAGAACCTGTTCAATGCCTATCAGGACGATTTCGATACGGGAAAGAACCGGGATAGTAATTATATCTATGGACCCGGGATGCCGAGAACTTTTTATCTGGGATTGAAAATTAAATCCTTTTAGAAGAAATCTCACTCAACTCCCCATTGTTTCCAGCCCGGCAGGTCCGGTTTCAATCTCATCTCCAGAAGCTGAAAAGATGTATTCAATGCCTTCATGGGTTCAAAGGTCAAAGTTTAGGGCAACATTATCAAAAAATTATTAAGAATATCGCTTAGACTCACTTTAAATAATCAATATTTCATACATTTGGGTGTTAATTCTAAAAACTAAAACCATGAAAAGAAATGTATTCGCAATCGCATTATTGTTATTTTTTTCTGCCTCCTCCTGGGCCCAGGAATTTGAAGAAGGAGATATCGTTCTTAACCTGGGTATAGGATTTGGATCCACCCTTTATTCCGGATCCTTCTACAGCACATCCATTCCTCCCATTTCTGCTTCCGTGGAATACGGTATAATGGATGGAGTCCTCGATGAAGGAAGCATCGGAGTAGGTGGTTATCTGGGTTTTTCCCAATACAAATGGGATTATAATGTTTTCGGTGCAGACTGGGGTTATAAATATACCAACTTTGTTATAGGTGCAAGAGGTGTTTTCCACTATCCTGTTCTGGATCAACTCGACACCTACACCGGTATTCTTCTGGGATTCAATGTTGTATCTGTGGATGAATACGGTAGTGAGGTATTTGGATATTCTTACAGTACGTCTGGAAGCGGTATCGTAGGTTCCTGGTTCGTGGGAGGCCGCTATTATTTCTCTGATAATCTTGCAGCCATGCTTGAGTTGGGATATGGAATAACCTATTTCAATTTTGGGGTTGCCCTGAAATTCTAGCTTTGATAAAAAAACAAGGAAGGCTGTCTACGGGCAGCCTTTTTTGTTTTTTGCGAGCTTATAGCGCACAGCTCACAACCATTTCTTCCTTTTGAAATAAATTAGTAGAATGATACCCACCACCAGGATAATCCCCCAGAAATAAAAATACCCGTATCGAAGTTTCAATTCCGGGATATAATCAAAATTCATCCCGTAAATCCCGGCAATAAATGTCAGAGAAATAAATATGGAAGCAAAGATGGTCAGAACCTTCATCACCTGGTTCATTCGATTGCTGACGTTTGTATTATAGATATTAAGGTGGTCGGAGATCATATTGCTGTAAAGCTCAATGGCATCGGTGGTCTGAAGAACCAGATCGTTCAGGTCTCTTAACCCAACTTGTTTTAAGTAGGGACGTATTTACCTCATATATAGGCTAATGCGTTTTCATTATTTTTTATTCGGGTACTACGGATTTTTTCAAATAATAGGGGTTTTGTTTATAACCACTTATTGTTCTTAACGAATTCATCTCACTTAATGAAGAAGTGCAAAGTAACTTTAGTGCCAATTTTCAATAGGGGAAAACACATCCCAACAAAAACTGACTCCAAAAACTGACTCCGCCCAAAAATCCATAAAAAAAAGCCAATTTTATTCAAATTGGCTTTTTTGCTTATTATCAGCTACTTGTACCGAGAGGGAGACTTGAACTCCCGACCTCTGGATTATGAATCCAACGCTCTAACCAGCTGAGCTACCTCGGCTTATGATGATTATACAATACTAAAGAACTTTTTCCAAAAAATCGAGATATCCCCGTGATTATGAATCATGCGCTCTAACCAGCTGAGCTACCTCGCCATAGGGTCTTTCGGGGTGCAAATATAGCACTTTTTTACGTATTGTGGTATCCGGGTGGCAAATGGATCCGGTTGGCAATTAATTCCTATCTTAACAGGGACAGATCAAAGGAGGGGGTAAGATGAATTCTGGTTTTCAGGAGTCAGGAACGTGGACCCAGGTGCTGGTCTACCTGGGTGCATTCGGGATCGTGGCGGTGGCTTCCGCCAAAATCGCCGGAGTATTGCGACGGTTCAGTTTACCTTTGATTACCGGATTTCTGGCTATTGGACTCATTTCGGGACCCGAACTGCTGGGTCTGATCGATGCGGAGGCGTTGCCCAGGCTTCTGTTCCTGAATGACATTGCCCTGGCATTTATTGCTTTTGCAGTGGGTTCAGAGTTGTACCTTAAGGAGTTGAGGAATAGAATGAAGAGCATTATTGCGATGACGATCAGCCACAGCATCATCCTCTTCATTCTGGTAGGGCTCGCTGCTTTTCAGATCACCAGCTTGATTCCCTTTCTGCAGGACCTGTCGCTGGTCGGAAGGATTTCGGTTTCCATGCTTACAGGCACTATTGCAATTGCCAATTCTCCGGCTGCTGCTATAGCGGTCATCAATGAATTAAGGGCCAGGGGACCGTTTACACAGACTTCCATGGGGGTCACAGTAACAAAGGATTTCATTGTGATTATCCTCTTCTCGGTGGTCTTTACCCTCTCCAGGTCCCTGATCATGGAAGTTGAGCTTTCCCTAATATTCGTATTGCAGATACTGGCCGAGCTGGCAATGGCATTCGGCCTGGGTTTGATGATATGGCAACTGCTCAGGTTATTCCTTTCCATCAAAGGCAATTTTGGACTGAAGCGGCTACTGGTGCTTTTAACCGGTTATTTTTCTTTTCTAATGGCAAGAATGATCGGCACTTATTCGGGTGGATGGATAGGTTTCGAACTCCATGTGGAGGCGCTTTTGATTTGTATTATCGGGAGTTTTCTGTTAACGAACTATTCTATATACCGAAGTGACTTCATAAGGATCTTGAAGGATGCTGACCTTTATGTGTACATCGTATTCTTTACCCTCACGGGTGCCCGGATTTCTCTGGATGTGGTGACATCACTATGGTATATCACCCTTCTTCTTTTCGGCGCAAGGATCATTTCTATGATTATCGCTTCCGCCACCGGCAGTTTTGCTGCAGGAGATCCGCCTCTCTTCACCCGGGTGTCATGGATGTCTTATATTACCCAGGCAGGGATAAGTCTGGGTCTGGCAACGATCATCGGAACTACGTTCCCGGGTTGGGGAGGAGGACTGACCACTATCCTGATCTCGGTCATCGTATTGAACGAGATCATAGGTCCTCCCTTGTTTAAGTGGGTCCTGAATATTGTCAAAGAAGTACATGTGAAGCCCGACGGCACCTTTGAAGCAGAACGAAGGGTCCTGATATTTGGCTGGGAGAATCAGTCGATCGCACTTGCCAGGCAACTGGTCAGGCAGAACTGGAAAGTGGAATTCGTAGCCAGCAAGCCTTCGGAAGAGGCATTGGAAAGTTCAGAATTCCAGGTACATGACTATAAGGGACCGGACCACCTGCAATTAAGAAGATTCAGTGCCGAGGCAGCCGATACCCTTATCTGCCTGCTTTCCGATGAAGAGAATTATGCCATCTGTGAGACTGCCTATGAGCACTTCGGCACCAGGCATCTGGTGGTCAGGCTGAATGAACGAGAAAATTACCGAAAATTCCAGAAGCTGGGTGCGATGGTGATCGATCCTACCACCGCCATGGTCTCTTTGATGGAACATTTTGTCAGGGCTCCCATTGCCACCTCTTTGCTGCTGGGGATGGAAGATACCCAGGATTCCATCGATATCGAACTGCGCAATTCTGACTATCATGGACTGATCCTGAGGGAACTCAGGCTTCCTTCCGATGTGATCATCCTCTCCGTGACAAGGGGAGGACAGCCCATCATATCCCATGGATACACCCGTCTGCGCCTGGGCGACATTGTCACTCTGGTAGGATCCAACAAGAGCCTGGAGAAGGTCAGGCTAAACCTGCAGGGCTATTGACATTAGTTGCACCCTTCAGGAAGTTTTCTTGCGTTAATCTCGGACAATGTCCGAAAACAGTTACGCCACACACCGATAAAACTCTGTTAAAAGACTAAAGTATCTGTTTGGCACCTGGTTAACCAGCCTGTTCATTCTATCCAATCCTCCTCGGTATAGAATTGATTTGCTATTTCAAACGTGTTTTTTTTGATTTTACTAATTTCGTCGTCCGTTAGTCGTTTTTTCCAACTATGAATATTCGATTTACTGTTGCGCTTTAAGGAGTTCAAATTCTTATTCTTTGGGTCCGCGAAAGAGAATTTCTTAATTTCTTGCTGAATGTCTGTTGAATAATCTAAGCCGAGTCTTTTAAAAAGGTCGCCAAACTCTTCAACCGGATGGTTTGATAATTCTTCATGTTTAATAAAGGTCCAATCAGGATTGTTATCCCGGTATTTCAGGATCATGTGATGAATGAGGTTCCATAGTATTATTGCCTGATCAATAATATTCCCATTTATGTTAGAAATTTTTTCAATTTCCGGCTTGTATTCACGTAAATGGTGTTGTAATAATAAGGGTTGCTGAAGAAAGTGATCGAATGGATAAAACCACTTTGCTTGTTTTAAACTACCGGCAAACGCAGCAGGGTGCCTTATTAGTACAACCACTTCCATATCGAAACTTCTTGCAAGCCATTCCGCAGAAAAAAAAGCAATAGGGTCTTTAACTAATGGTCGCTTATTGAATAATCCATACCTTTTGAAACGAACGGAATCGCGCAACAGTCCGATAATATCGCTTGCAGATTTGATGTTTCTTATTTCTTCTGCGAATTGATAATTAAAATTCAGACAATCTTCTATATCTTTTGAATATAGAGATTCATTATCATCACAGATGTATGTAAACCAATGATTGAATTTTGCTTTACATATGCCGGGACGATGATCAGGGTGGAAGGGTTCATGTATGTATCCCACAGCGGGTGAAAGAGCGATCATGCGGCCCAACCAGGTAGAACCGGATCGGTGTGATCCGGTTACCAATATGGGTTTATTATTCGAATTTCTTAAGGTATCAGTCGTCATAAAATATGTCAAAATTTATACTATTCAATTATGTGAGGGAATTGACTGCCGAACTCCGCTTCGCTTCGGTTTCCCGCTGCTTGCGGCAGGGTAAGCGAACCGAATTGCAATATACAATTAATCGATGATTTCGTGGAATTCTAAGGTACCATGCAGCTTGCTGCAAGGAGAATCAATAAGCAGCCATTCCGCCGCAGGAGCTATAAATTATCTTTTTATTAATCTTATAGATGTACTTACGGATAAAAAACATTTCTGCATGGATATTTATTATTCTTAAAGCACCGTTTATGTATAATAAATAGATAAAAAAGGCCCCTTTACTTTTCTTCTCAGCGATTCCGCCTAATGACGCGAAGCGGAATCGCTGTTTCTTCTGATCCACATCCAATCCTTTTTCCGCCCATCCGATCCCTCTCAGATCTGCTTCACGCCGAATTGCATGGCGATCGAACCACATGGCGACCGAACTGCATGACGATCGAATTGCATGGCGACCGAACTGCATGGCGACCGAACTGCACGGCGATTGAACACTTACTGTTTTTCCGGACATAA
>CAZNFR010000103.1:0-10570 GCA_964572225.1 uncultured Bacteroidaceae bacterium | reverse complement strand
GAGCTTTTTAAACTGTTGATAATGAGCGATATAATAAAGTTTAACGAACTATTGTATAATAATAGCATCATAAAAAGAAAAAAGTGAAGAAAAACGCGATAATTAAACTCTTCCTGGTATTATTCCTTTCCGTATCAGGAGGTTATTTGCTGGGGTTATGGCTGGGCAGCATGGAGGTAGGGGCCGGAATCATGGATATTGAAAAAGAGCAGTTGTCATACGTCCTGCCCCTGTTTATTCTGGTTATGATTTTTATCCTGATGATCCATGAATTGGGGCATTTGCTGACAGGGCTGATGCAGGGATTCAGGTTTGAGATGTTTGTAACCGGATTTCTGGGTGTGAAAAGAGATGAAGAAGGAAGGATAAGGCTCTTCTTTAACACCGATCCCAATCTTTTCGGAGGGGCCGCCGCCACGAGTCCCACAACCCTCAGTGATGACAATCACCGGAAATTTGCCCTTACCGTGATTGCGGGACCCCTGACCTCCCTCGTGTTGGCAATCATACTTATCCCTTTATCCCTGATTCTTGATCAGCCCGCAAAACTGCTGGTTTTTACCGGAGGAGCCTTTTCTTTCCTGATATTTCTGGCGACCACCCTGCCCTCCAGGACCGGCATTTTTTACACCGACCGTAAGCGCTTTCAGAGATTGATCAGCAAAGGAAAAGACCGAAAGACGGAAATGGCCCTGATGAAGGCTATGTCCCTTCAGTCGACCGGTTCATCCCTGCTTGAAATGACTCCGGAGGAATTACAACACATTACCAGCGATGATGCCTTACCGGTTCAGTTTATAGGATACTACTATCAGTATTTATACTACCGGATTGCCGATCCGGTCTTGCTACCGGGGGTAAGGGAAGAGTTGGCGGCAAGGGCCGGGAAATTACCCCGTGCTTTCGTGCGAACCATTGAAAAAGAACTCGGGATCAGTCTGAAGGAACAGAAGGTTGCCTGACCCTCAGAAAAGGATTGGTATCCCTGTTTTTGTATGCGTGGATGGAAACCACTATCGATATTACTATGGCTGAGGCCAGAGCAGTGTATTGAATAGCGGGGATGGAATCCCAGTGTCTTACGGCAATGGCCAAAAGGGCCCAGATTCCTACTGCTGCAAATTCACGCATATTGCGGGTAAGGATCATAAACAGATTGATCCCTGCTGCAAGAATGATCATAATGAGGGTCCAGGTCACCTCACCGAAGAGCCAGGACCATTCGATTTTCGCCAGATAGGCAGAAATGTTGGCTACGGTAGCCACAGCGATCCATCCGCTGTAAAGGCATAAGGGCCACCATATGTTGGCAATGATTACCAGGGGGGCATCCCATCTTTCCATGTTGAGCCGGAGAATAAGTACGATCAGGGAAATCAGTATGATCAACATGATGATTACCGAAATCCCGGTTTGCTCATTAAGCCAGAACCAGAGCCAGGCAGCGTTGCCAAGATTGGCAATGATGAGCCAGGGACCCATTTTAAGGAGGAAGGAGGAATATCCGTTTTTGCGGAATGCCTGTACCACACCGTAAATCCCCAGGGCAAGAAGTCCCAGAAAGATGGGACCCCAGATGATAAAGGCATAGCCTGCAGGAGTAAAAAGGTTAAAATACTCGTCGCTGAGGCTGCCCACCGTGTTTCCTTTGATATTGGCGGAATTGGCAAGGTAGTTCCAGGCGATTACTGCGAGGATAACAAGCAGATTGGAGAGAGCGAGGAATTTTTTCATATGGGTAGAGGGATTAGTTTATTTGTAAAGATATAAATAATTGGGAGGGGGATGGAGGATATGGGGATTAAGGGATGGGTCACTGCGGCGGGAATTCCTTTTCAGGGGAGTTGGAGGTTCTGGATCTGCAGGGCCGGACGAGATATACAGGGGAGTATTTCGGTGAGAACCGGATTTCACTTGACACGGAACAATTTTCTGCAGGCATTTACATTATCCGGCTCAAAGAGGCTGCCGTAACCCACCATATTAAAATTTTGGTAGAGTGATGATTTCCTTGTTCCGGAGCATGGATGAATTCAAGTGTATTATTGTAAAAAACTGAATATCAACACTATAAATTGGGCGCCGAACTATTTTTTACCTTCCTTATAAAAAAAACTCTCAAAAAATTTGCGCGGTAAGCAGGAATTACTTTATATTTGTAAACGAAATATAAATAATATATAGAATGTCATATTCATTATCCTTTTCAAAGAGCATTCTGGTGGTAATTTTCATCGCCGACAAGATCCGGCAGGGTCAGTATGAATTTCTGTCGACCGCGTCGATTTCAAATGTATTGAATATACCCAAGCCCACTTTGGTGAAAATCCTTCAGAGTTTGTCGGCCGATCGCATTATCGAGACACGCGAAGGGAAACAGGGTGGAATCAGACTTTTAAAAGACCCTTCAGCCCTTTCCGTCCTGGATATTTTGAATTCCATCGAGAAAGGCAAACCTTTATTTCATACGGATTTCGACATAGCCGCCAGGGGCGAAAGGCCGGATAAGGCTCAAAAGATACTTTCCGGGCTTTTTACTTCTGCGGAAAACGATATGAAAACGCGGTTGGCCTCCTTGAGCATTGTAAAGATACTGGAAGATATGGGCAGATAATTTTTTTTAATCTTAAATTAATATAAAAAATATAAAGTATATAAATATGAATTTTGCACAATTTTTTTCAAATGTACAGGAATCGCCATGGTACAGGGAATTTCTGGAACCGGTGGTAAATGAGATTCCTTTGGGAAGTAATTTATTGGATGTGGGTACCGGTCCGGGGAAATTGCTGGCGTTGGCGATGGAATCCCGCGATGCTTCGGTAACCGGGGTAGACCATGATTCTGAGATGTTGAAGGAGGCATTAAAAAGGCGGGTGGATTTGGAAAACAGATTATTCCTGATCAGTCAGCCTGAGGACATGCCTTTTGAATATGAAAGTTTTGATGTGGTCACATTCTGCAATCTTCTGTTTTTATTACCGGATGAATTGAAGGGAAGAATGATCACCACCTCGCTTCGATTTTTAAAGAAGGGTGGGAGGATCCTGGTTTTAACCCCGTCGGGCAGGGGAGTTTTGCCCGGAACGCTTCAGCGCTTATCCCGGAAAAATCTGAGCATGTTACCCTGGGCTTTGAGTACCAGTCGGGCCGGAAGAGAGTGGAACCGGAGGAACTTTTTTCAGGCATATGCAGGGAAGAACAGACTCGGGTATTCAAAGTCGGCCGTATTTGGCGGACTGGCGGTTCTTGAGATCCTTACACAATGATTTTTTTTGCACTCAAATAAATATACGTAATATAAAGTTTAACAATTAAATTTTTTAAAATCATGAAAACAACAATGAAAACAACTCTTTTTCAATTTCTCGGACTTTCCCTGGTATGGATTTCGACCAGCGGACAGAGCAGTGGTTCGGGCCGGACCCGGATTTCTGTGGAGACTGATCCGGCCACTTTTGTTTTTGGAGGGTATGCTCTTCACCTGCGCATTCAGCCTAAAAATTCCGATCATTTGCTTTTGGGTGCCGGAATCTATGCGATGGACATGCCCTCTTTCCTGACCGATCTGAATGCCGACAACCGGGATGCTGGTTGGGATGTAAGGATTGACCGGGGTTATGGACTTTTTGCTGAATATCATTTCCGGGAGGTAAATAAGGGTTTTCTGGCAGGCACACAGCTTGGGATCCAGGAGTTTAAGCTGGAAAACGAGATGGAAGAGGGTTCGGCCTCGTGGACAAATTCTCTTTTGATGCTTTATGGAGGGTATTCATTCAAGCCCTTTGGTTTTGATCTGTATCTCAAACCCTGGGCCGGACTGGGTTACGTGTCGGTTCTTTCCGGAGATTCGGTGATTGGAGACCGTGAGTACAACGTGGCTCCGATTACCATGTTTGCTACCTTACATATTGGTTATACATTTTAATAAACTATCATGAAGAAAGCAGCAATTTTTTCCTTATTGATTATCCTGACTGTATCCGTTTACAGTCAGGATAAAGAACCGCAGCGTTCCCGTTTTTATATTGAAACCGATCCCCTGCCCCTTTTCCTGGGTGGAGTGAGTGGCCATTTTGGCTGGTCACCTGCGAAACTACCTTCTTTTACCTTCGGACTTGGCCTGGCCGGGGGCATTGAATATCCGGATGCATTTATCAATATGACGGAGGAGAACCGCGACCAGGGCTGGGAAGTCCGGATCAACCAGGGTATGGGTATCTGGGCCCATTACCATTTTTCCGATGACAGGAATGGATGGTTTGCCGGAATCCAGTTGTTCACTCAGGAGATGAGACTTAAAAACGCGGATTTTCCCGGCGAGACCGATGATACCAATACCGTAATGATGAGTCTCCAGGGTGGCTACCTATGGTACCCCTTCAGCAAAGCCGGATTTTACCTTCGTCCCTGGGGAGGCTTCGGTTTTCAGTCGACCGTTAGCGGGAGTTTTGAACCGGACAGGGTGGACCCTGATCTGATAGTTGGGGACAAAGGATTTGTATTAGCCAGGTTTATGCCCTTCGCTACAGTCCACATAGGTTATTCGTTTTAAATAAAAGCCCGGGGAAAATCAAACCCGGGCTTTTTCTTTCATATCTGGTTTTCTGACTTCTAAACCTGGTATTCACAAAAAAAAATGAACTTTAATCTCGTGCAACAACTCAGCAACTTTGGGTTAATTGCATCCTACTTGTGAAAAGGAGGTCTCCAGGGCTTTAACCTGGTTTTTTAGGCATTGAATAAATATCATTTATTCAGGTGAACTATTAATGAATATTAATCGTTAAATTTGAAAAAAAACATGGAAACCATGAGTTTAGAAGCCAGGAAATTAAATCTTATTAACTGGATATCATCCATACAAGAAGAGAATACTCTCAGTGAAGTAGAAAAGATCCAAAAGGAAAATCTCGACTGGTGGGATAAGGTCAGTCGTAAAGATAAAAAGGCCATAGAGGAAGGGCTAGATCAGTTAGATCGGGGTGAATACTTTACTCGTGAAAAGGTAAGAAATAAAATTAATGAAAAGTATAAGCTTTAAATAATGCCCTATCCGGTTCGTTACTCCACTCGCGCCTATATGGAGTATGAAGAAATCCTTGATTATGTATTTAAACATTTTGGACCTGATATCGCTCTAAAAGTCGATCGACATTTTGAGGAGGTGATTGAAAATGAATCTAAGGCGTTGTGTCATTAGTCCTCAAACAACTCTTTATTACAGGTTTGATGGGGAACATATTGAATTGGCCAGTTTTAGAGGAAACCGTCTTAATCCGAAAACTCTTAACCTGTAGTTTACTTTCTCCATGCCTAAAACTTTTCTTCCTCCGGTGGAATAAGAAACAGTGAATAATTATCCTTGTTTCCATCAAGCCTGCCTTCGCTGGCGTTTCCTTAGAGATTCCATGCTTCCTGAAAGCTATGACAGATATTAAAAAAGCTAATTCAGAATAATAATCAACCCCGTGTGTTGACTGAATCTTGTACAAGGGAATGAAATGGAAATCCCGACCCCTCGGGATAGGACCAAAAATAAATTTACGCTAAGGGGGTAAAGGAAATCTTCAACTAGCTATAAACAGGGTTTAAACGGGTAGGACCCTTGCTCCTGGTTCCCCACTCAGGCACATAAAAAAATCATTTCAAACTGAAATTTCCGTTTTCATTCTTGTATCTTTATCTCTGCATAACCAATCTGCTGCCAACGTATGAGAAAATCCATTCTTTTGCCTTTGCTGCCTGCACTCACCGCCTGCAGCAGCACTGAAAAGCCCAATGAACCCCTTGTCAGGAACGTAGTAGTCATTCTTGCCGATGACCATGCTCTAAAGGTTACCGGCACCTATGGCAATGAGATCATCAATACCCCGAACATCGATGCTTTGTCGGCCACCGGGGTTACTTTTACCCGTAGTTATTGCAATGCTCCCATCTGCAGTGCCTCCCGACAGTCGCTGCTCACAGGAAAATACCCTCACAGCACCGGGGTCAATCTCCTCTTCACTCCCTTTCCCGACGAGGGAAATATCACCATTGCAGAGCATCTGAGGGAGAGGGGATATGCAACCGGACTAATCGGGAAAACCCACTGGAATAACTGGGTCTGGCACTCCCTTTATGAGGAGGGCCTGCCCGATCACGGATTTGATGTGAGGATAGAAAACGGGGAATACCGCCAGTTTCTGGAGGAGTCACCTCCTCCCGAATTACCCGAAAATATGGATTTCTATAATCGCAGGGGTTTGTCGCCTATGGAGAATACTGCTGAATGGATGAACTGCCGAACCCTGCCCCATCCCATTGATGATGAGCATAGTCAGGGTACCTTCTTTGCCCGCGAGGCCATTCGGTTTATGGAAGAGAACAAGGAAAATCCCTTCTTTCTCTGGCTTGCATTCAAAGAGCCCCATCATCCCTATTATTTTCCCGTTGAATATGCAGGAAAATACGATCCCGCCGATATGCCCCTTCCGGAAGGGAGTCCGGAAGATGATCGTTGGATTCCCCTGCGGTTTCAAAATCTGAGTGAGGATGAAAAGCGGGGCATCATTGCCGCTTACTATACCTGCACCGAGTACCTTGACAAAAACATCGGACTGGTGGTCGATGCCCTCGGTGAACTGGGACTCGAGGATAACACCCTGGTGATCTATATCAGCGACAATGGATACCTGCTCCACGAGCACAAACGATTTGAGAAGCATACCATGTGGGAAGAGGCCATCCGGCAGCCCCTGGTCATGCGTAACGGAAGTTCTTTCCGATCCGGTGAAAGGGAGGATGCCATTGTCGAATACATTGATGTCGTGCCCACCATCCTGGAACTGATCGGACAGGACCCCATTACCGAAGCACAGGGCAAATCCTTTGTACCCGTTTACCAGGGGGAAGCCCGGGAGCACCGCGATTATGCCTTTTCCGAATACCTTCAGGATAACCTGGCCATGGTCGCCAATAAGAAGTGGAAGTATGTCTTTACCACCGGAAGCAGGGATCTTACCATCGGCTACCGGACCGGATACGGTCCTTCGGGGATCGTACACAGGTTGTACGATCTGGAAAATGATCCTAACGAATACAAGGATGTATCCGGGGATCCGGCCAACCAGGAGGTCCTTCTGGAAATGCAGAAGCTCATGCTTCAGAAGTTCATGCAAACTCATCCTGACGCGGAGGAATGTCCTGAAAAACTCAGTCTGGAAGGAAAGCTGGTATGGTTTTGCGAGCCCCGCGATGTGGGTGATGACCAGCATATTGAAGATACACCCATCCGTGTTTTTCCATCCAGTTCACCATGAGCTACGCATCAGCAAAACTGTACTATTTTTCGGGCACCGGCAACGCCCGGAATGCTGCATACTGGGTTGCTGATGAATTCCGGAAATCCGGGTTACCCACGGATGTAATACCCATGGAATCTCTTGATAATGAAGGAATTACACCTCCGGCTGAAAATACCCTGACCGGGTTTTTCGGTCCCACTCATGGTTTTCACTTCCCGGGGATTGTCCGCAGGTTTATTCGAAATTTCCCAAAGGTCAGTCATGCCTCCGCCTTTGTGGTAAATACCCGGGCCGGATTGAGAATTGGGAAGTTTTGTTTGCCCGGACTCAGCGGGGTGGTACATTATTGGTCATACCTGGCGTTAAGAGGCAAAGGGTTTCGGATCGTCGGACTTCGGGCGGTGGATCTGCCTTCAAACTGGCTGCTGCTCCATCCGGCTGTCAGGAAAAAAGGGGTAGAGACCATCTATGCGAGGGTAGAACCAAAGGTTCGGCGTTTTGGCAGGAAGATCTCCGAGGGAAAGACAGACTTCCGCGCCCTGCGCGATCTTGTTCAGGATACCCTGATTGCCCCGGTATCCCTGGCATATGATTTGGCAGGCAGGTTTTTCTTCTCCAAATCCCTGATTGCCACCCCTGCCTGCACTCACTGCGGTGTGTGCACCGAAGTGTGTCCGGTTCATGCCATAAAAGAGATCCATGGCCGTATGTATTGGACCTCAAAATGTGAGGGTTGCATGCGCTGCGTGAATAGATGTCCGGAAAGGGCCATAGAAACGGCACACGGACTGATTGTCCTGGTATTGTTCTTTTCTCTATTGCTGATGGGAGGAATCTCTGTTTTGCTTCTTTCCCTGGGAATAGAAGCTCATATCGAGTGGCTGAAAAACGGCTGGATCTGGTTTGCTCTCTGGTCCCTGCTTGTTTTTCCCTTACTGTTTTTGAGCTACCGCCTGATCCATTGGGCAATGAGGTTTTCTGCCCTTGCCTGGCTGGTAACCCGAACCTCTCTTTCCCACTACCGGTTCTGGGGAAGATACCGCCCTCCCAAATTCAGGCTTCCTGCTGAAGAGGATAATATTAACATTTAAACAGGAAGGCAAATCCATTCAGAATTGTATCTTTCGGAAACAAAAAAAGTAATAAGATGTCTGACAACGAAGATCTGGTAAGAATATACACAGGAACGGAAATAAACGTACGATTGTTAAAAGATATACTTGAGGAATCCGGAATATCCGGGGTGATCCGCAATAATTTCCAATCGGGACTGGCGGCCGGGTTCGGCGGCGGTATGCCATCGGGGGTGGATCTGTACATCCGGGAATCCCTGATCGACAAAGCCAATCCCATCGTCAGGGATTTCAGGGAGAAGAATGAAGACTAACTCCGGATTGGCCGGAATAAACTATAAACTAACTTACTTCTGAACCATGAAAAAAAACCTTTTTTTCATTGTCCTGCTCACCGGGATGATGAACTTCCTCAATGCACAATACAGTTGTGAAAAATGGTCGGTACTGGATATCTCCATTACTTCAGGAAAAACGAGCGCGAAACCTCTGGATGTTGAGTTTGGGGCTGTTTTTAGTCAAGAAAACGGAAAAAGACTGAATATCCCTGCGTTCTACAATGGGGATAATACCTGGGTTCTTCGTTTTTCTCCATCCGAAACCGGTGAATGGACCTTCCGGACCTGGTCGTCCGAACGCTCCCTGGCCGGCAAAACAGGCACAGTATCGGTGCTTCCCTCCGGCAAGGAAGATGAGCACGGACCCCTGGTGATCTCGAAAAAGAATCCCCAGAAATTTGAATATGCCGATGGTACCCCGGTATACCTAATGACTTTTGAGATTGACTGGCTTTTCGCCCTGGATCATGACAATCCGGCCGATATTCCCAAAACCCGTCAGATCGTTTCTCATATAAAGGAGAACGGATTCAATCAGGTGGTTATGAATGTCTATGCCTACGATGCAGGCTGGGGGGAGCGGGAATCCATCCGTCCCGAGCATAATTTTGCAAAGCCGGATGTTTTTCCTTTTGGCGGAAGCAATGAGACACCGGATTATACCACCTTGAATATTGACTTCTTCCGGCACCTGGACCGGGTAATTGCCCATCTTGATGATCAGGAGATCCTGGCCCACCTGATGATCTACGTATGGAACAAAAAGGTAAACTGGCCTGAGCCCGGATCGAAAGCGGATAATATGTATTTCGATTATGTGGTGAAACGTTACCAGGCCTTCCCGAATCTTATCTGGGACATATCCAAGGAGGCCCTCGCATACGGAAGGGACGACATGGGGTATATCAGCCAAAGAATTGACCGTTTAAGGAAGCTGGATGCCTACGGCCGTCTTTTGTCGGTTCACGATTATGCCTATTGCAATGCCTTTCCTGAGAAAGTGGATTTTATTTCGATTCAGAACTGGAGTCCGAATATATACGACATTATGAGGGATGTGAAGGAAAAGCATTCCGGTAAACCCATTCTCAACATCGAACACGGGGGATACGAAAAAACCATGCATTCCATATTCGACGGGGCCTTTACCGATGCCGTTGCATGCCTGGACCGAAACTATCAATGTGCTTTTGCCGGAACCTATTCTACCTATTACTGGCAGAATGCTTCCTGGTACGAACTGGTGTACAATCCTTTTGAACTGCCGGCACAGAATCAGCCCCGTTTTGAGTATTTCCGCTATATGACGGAGCTTTTTACCCGATATCCTTTTGAGGAACTGGAGCCTTACCAGGGAGACTTCACCAGTTTTATCCTGACAAATTCTGATGATGTATACATGGTATATCTGACCCCGGACATGATCTCCATATCTGGGAATATCATCGAGCTGAAAGGGAGTACGGTAGATATCACCTGGTTCGATCCCCTTACCGGTACTTATTTTCCAGGTGGAGAACGAAACTTTGGCGGAACCTGGATGGGCATCCGCCGGCCCGGGGAATTGTCAGGCCCCATAGGCATTGCCATTCTGAAAGCCCGTCAGCCTTAATACCCCATGAATTTAAGTCTGCCGTAAAAGTCCGAACCATCGATTTTTATTCCGATTGTCGGGCTTTTTTCTTACATTTCCTCCACTACCAAAAAAAATGGGCGATGAAACTGACACATGCACTTCTATGCACATCCGTAAGTACACTGCTAATCCCTTCCTGTAAAACGGAAAACCCTGCTGAAAAGCCAAACATTATTCTGATCAACGTTGATGATCTGGGATGGAGGGACCTGGGTTACACCGGTTCCCAATACT
>CAZNFR010000102.1:0-11002 GCA_964572225.1 uncultured Bacteroidaceae bacterium | reverse complement strand
GGGGTTTAGGGGTTTAGGGGTTTATGCGATCCCAGTATACCTAACTTCTGGTTTTCTGTTTATTTGTTGAATCGTTTAGTTATTTAGGGGTATAGTCGTTAAACCGTTTAAGGATTTGATCGGGATAAATCCCCAAATCCCTGCATCTATGATGCTTCCCCAGATCCCCGACACCTCCTCCATTCACATTTTTACATCTTCCCGGATCAATGGGATTTCTTAAAAATATATATTATATTTGCCCGTCAATTTTGGACCTGAAAGAAAAAATCCAAACTAATAAAACACAAAAAAAATGCAGAATAAAGGAGCCATCCGATTTTTCGCCATAGTTCTGGCCCTTGTTTGTTTGTACCAGCTTTCCTTCACATTTTTCGCCATAAAGGTTGAAAGGGATGCCGAGGAGTTTGCGCAGGGTGACATTGTCAAAGAGCGCAGGTACCTGGATTCCATTGCTGAAGAAGAGGTTTACAATTTCCTCTGGCTGCGTAAGTATACTTACAGGGAGTGTAAAGAAAAAGAGATCAATCTGGGTCTCGACCTTAAAGGCGGAATGAACGTGATTCTCGAAATTTCCGTTGAGGATGTAATCCGAGCCAACGCAGCACCAGGATACCTGAGCGATCCGGTATTCACCCGCACCATGTCGGAAGCGAAGAGGAAAAAGGAAAACAGTCAGGCCGATTTTGTTGATCTTTTCGCAGAGTCCTTCCAGGAGGTTAACCCAGGCGCACAGCTGGCCCAGTTTTTCATGACCCCCGAAACCAGAGGAACCATCGATCTCAATACCACCAATGAAGAAGTGGTGGAGTTCCTAAAGCTGGAGGCCGAATCTGCCATCGAGAATTCCTTTAATGTGCTCCGAAACCGTATTGACCGTTTTGGGGTTGTCCAGCCAAATATTCAACGCCTTGAGCGCCAGGGAAGGATCCTGATCGAGCTTCCCGGGGTTGACAATCCGGAAAGGGTTACCCGTTTGTTAACAGGTACCGCCAATCTAGAGTTCTGGACCACCTATAATAATACTGAGGTTATTGCCAATCTGCAGGAAGCAAACGATCTGCTCAGCGATATTCTCTATGGAGGTGAAGGAATACTGGGTGATACCCCTCAGGCTGATGATCAGGAAAATGAGACCGCCCTTCAACCTGAGGAGGAAGTTCAGGATGCTTCGGAGGAGATTTCCCTATTTGAAGATGAGACCCAGGATACGGGTAGTGAGATCGGCCTGTTCGACGATGAAGATACGACAGCCCTGGATATGGGCGATCAGCAGATGGAAAGGGAGAACCCTTTATTTTCGGTTCTCACTCCCTACGTGGATAATGAAATGAGACCCGTTCCCGGATCTACTGTCGGAGTGGCTCAGATTAAAGATACTGCTACAGTAAACAACTATCTCCAAAGACCACAGATTCGGGCACTTTTCCCGGGCGATCTGCGCCTCAAATGGCACCATAAACCCATGGAGGGCAATCAGTCCTTTATTGAGCTTCATGCCCTTCAGGCTACCCGCGATGGGGGAGCTTCCATGAGCGGAAAATACATCACCAACGCCAACATGGCCTTCTCCCAAATGGGAAATGAAGCAGAGGTGCATTTCTCCATGAATGCAGAAGGAGCCAAAAGATGGGCGAATCTGACCCGCGAAAATGTGGGCAAACCCCTGGCCATTGTGCTTGACGGATTTGTTGTCTCCGCCCCGAATGTGAACAGTGAGATCAAAGGGGGATCTTCCACCATCTCCGGGAATTTTACTCAGGCAGAAGCCACCGACCTCGCTACCATCCTGAAGTCAGGTCGAATGGATGCAAAAGCAAGGGTGGAATCAAGTGAGGTGATAGGGCCTTCCCTCGGACAGGCATCCATCAACGCAGGTCTTAATTCCTTTCTTATTGCCTTTGTGGTAGTCCTGCTCTATATGCTTTTTTACTACAGCCGCAGAGCAGGGATGGTCGCCGACCTCGCCCTGGTTGCCAATATGTTCTTCCTTGTGGGTGTGCTTGCCTCCCTTCAGGCAGTGCTAACCCTTCCGGGTATTGCAGGTATTGTGCTAACCATCGGTATGTCGGTTGATGCCAACGTGCTGATCTACGAGCGTATCCGCGAAGAACTTAAAGCAGGCAAGGGAGTGAAACTCGCGGTCGCCGACGGATACAAGAATGCCTATTCGGCCATTATTGATGCCAACGTCACTACCCTGTTAACCGGGGTTATTCTATACCTGTTCGGTACCGGCCCCATCAAGGGTTTTGCGACTACCCTGGTAATTGGTATCCTGACTTCCCTCTTCTCCGCCATTTTCATCACGCGTCTGGTTTATGAAAGAATGCTTTCAAAGGATAAAAAGCTTACCTTTTCTACCAAACTTAGCGAAGGAGCCTTCTCAAATCTCAATATTAATTTTATTGACCTTAGGAAGACTTTCTATGTTATATCTACCCTTGTTGTGCTTGCAGGTGCTGTCGCACTTGTTTTCAGGGGACTTAACCAGGGTGTGGATTTTACCGGCGGACGTAATTTCGTGGTGGAGTTCAGGGATGAGGTGAACCCCACGGAAATCAGAAGCACACTGACCGAGGAGTTCGGTGAGATGCCCACGGTTATTACCTTTGGACAGAAAAACAGGGTAAGGGTTACTACCAAGTTTATGATTTCTGATGAGTCACCCCAGGTGGATTCCCTCATTAAAGCCAAAATGTTTAACGGTCTTCAACCTTATCTTGAGGAAGAAGCCGATATCAATACGTTTATCAACAGTGACCGGTGGATTAAATCATCACAGAAAGTAGGACCTACCATTGCAGATGACATCAAAGTTGATGCGGTTCTGGCAATTTTCTTTTCACTGCTGATCATCTTTTTCTATATTATCATCCGGTTCCGGAACTGGCAGTTCGGACTTGGAGCCCTGGCCGCACTGGTCCATGACGTGACCATTGTCCTCGGACTTTTCGCTATGTTCCACGATGTGTTGCCTTTCTCCATGGAGATTGACCAGGCTTTTATTGCAGCAATCCTTACGGTGGTGGGGTATTCCATTAACGATACCGTTGTGGTTTTTGACCGTATTCGTGAGTTCAGACTGCTTTACAGGAAAAGAGATAACAAGGAGACCATGAATTCTGCGCTGAACAGCACCATCAGCCGTACGTTCAGTACCTCTCTGAGTACCTTCTTTGTATTGCTGGCCATCTTTATTTTTGGGGGTGAAGTGATCCGCGGATTTACCTTCGCACTTTTGGTGGGTGTGGTTGTAGGAACTTATTCTTCCCTCTTTATTGCAACCCCGGTTGCATACGATACCCTGGGCAGAAAGGTGAAGGATGAGGAAAGTAAGAAAAAGAAGTAAAACCAATTTTCCCCAAAAAAAAGCCATAAGACCTCAGGGTCTCCTATGGCTTTTTTTTGGCCCCAGAATCCCGGGGATACAACATAAATATCCCCAATTCTGTTTATATTTGTAAAAATTGTACATATGTCTGGGACATTACTTTTCATAAGTGGGCAGGAAATTGTCATCATTTTTATTGTGATCCTTCTTTTGTTCGGTTCCAAAAGGATTCCGGAATTTGCAAAAGGACTGGGCAAGGGGATGAGGGAGTTCCGAAAAGCTACCGACGATATCAAACGGGAAATTAACGATAGTTCCTCGGGAGTAACGGACGACTTCAGGGAGATCAAACGAAATATTGAAACCGACACCAACAGCATCGTTAGGGAACTTAAGAAGGATATCGAATCCGATTAATTCCTGTCACAAACCTGCATTTTTGTATGGAATATTTTCTTGCTCTGACAGGTTTTATATTGTTAATTTTTAGCGGTAAGTACCTGGTAAAAGGGAGCGTTTCACTGGCAAGGTATTTTGGACTTTCAACCCTGGTGATCGGAGTAACCGTTGTGGCCTTCGGAACCTCTGCCCCTGAGCTTATTGTAAGCTTTCAGGCGGCAATGAAAGGGCATCCGGAGATCTCTCTCGGAAATGTAATTGGTTCCAACATATCCAATATTGCACTGATCCTCGGACTTACAGCCATGATCCTGCCCATCCCGGTTCAACGAAACAGCGTCCGGATCGATTGGCCGGTCATGATGATCACCTCCCTGCTTTTTTATGTCCTGGTCCTGAATAATGAGCTTGGAAGGCTGGAAGGACTGATCCTCAACACTGCGCTTGTAGGCTTTGTTTTCTTTTCACTCTGGTCTTCCCGCCGGTTCTCAAAAAAAAGCAAGGAAGAAATTTTAAAACCGAAATTAAAACTTCCCCTGGCTATCCTTATAATCATCCTTTCCTGTGGCGGACTGGTTTTCGGGGCTGACCTTCTGGTTGACAATGCTGTGATCATTGCAGGCCGTATGGGAGTTAGCGAAAGGGCTATCTCCATCTCTCTGATTGCTCTGGGCACCAGTCTGCCTGAACTGGCAACCTCGGTGATCGCTGCCTTTGAAAAGGAGATGGATATTTCCGTGGGTAACATTATCGGCTCCAATATCTTCAATATTCTGAGCGTTCTTGGCATCACTGCCCTTGTAAAACCCATTGAAGTTTCGGAAGTAATGGTGGATTTTGATATCCTATGGATGCTGGGGATCTCCGCCCTGCTCTTTCCACTTATGTTGTTCCCCCTCAAGGCAGGTAAGATCACACGATTCGAAGGACTGCTTTTGGTTGTGGTTTATTTCATTTATATTTATCTGGTTTTCAATTAATATGATTGAGGTACAAAACATAGTCAAGAGCTTCGGCGAAATCAGAGTACTGAAAGGGATTAACCTGGAAATACAAAAAGAGGAAATCGTTTCGGTAGTGGGTGCCTCCGGAGCCGGTAAAACCACTCTTTTACAGATCATGGGAACCATCCTGCCTTTCGACACAGGAAGGGTCAGCATCCATAATCAGGATATTTCCATGCTGAATAACCGTCAAATGGCCCGTTTCCGGAATCTGAATATCGGATTCGTTTTTCAGTTTCACCATCTTTTGCCTGAATTTACCGCCTTTGAAAATGTCTGTATTCCCGCGTATATTGCAGGTCGTAAAAAACCGGAGGTGGAAAAGGAATCCCACCGGCTTCTTGAGCTTCTCGGACTGGATCATAGGAAAGATCACAAACCCTCCGAACTCTCCGGGGGTGAGCAGCAAAGAGTCGCCGTTGCCAGAGCCCTGATTAATAATCCTGCAGTCATCCTGGCCGATGAACCTTCGGGTAATCTGGACTCCAAAAATAAAAAAGAGCTACATGACCTGTTCTTCCGGTTACGGGATGAATTGTCCCAAACCATTGTTATCGTAACTCATGATAATAACCTGGCAGATATGTCCGACCGTAAGATAACCCTGCAGGACGGACTGGTCATTGATCCATGATTTGTCAAATAACCACTGTTTTGACTGATAAAGAGCTATACCTGTTCCTGGAGGAGAACTACCGTTTTTACAACCAAAGAGATTTCATCGGAACCGACCCCATTAGCATACCACATCAATTTACCAGGGAAGAGGATATTGAGATAGCAGGTCTCCTTTCTGCCACTCTGGCCTGGGGAAACCGGGAAGTAATTATCCGGAATGCCGGCAGGCTGGTTTCGAAAATGCCCGGTGGGCCCCGGGAATTTCTTCTTAACGCAACGTCGGATGATTTTTTGGAGTTCCTTCCCTTTGTTCACCGCACCTTTAACGGTCAGGACTGTGTCTTTTTTCTTCAGGCCCTGGCCGATATCTACCGAAACAAAGGAGGACTAAAACAGGTGTTTTATGATGGATACAAAAAAACCGGAAACATCCCGGGAAGCATACTCCATTTTCATGATGTCTTTTTTGGCCTGCCTCATCTGAACAGAACCCGGAAACATATCCCCAATCCATCTAAAGGTAGTGCTGCCAAGCGAATACTAATGTTCCTGAGATGGATGGTTCGAAAGGACGATTCGGGGGTTGATTTCGGTTTCTGGGAGGAAATCCCGTCCTCTTCACTCTATATTCCCCTGGATCTTCACAGCGGAAAGGTTGCCAGGGAGCTCGGATTGCTCAAAAGGAAACAAAATGACTGGAAGGCCGTGGAGGAACTAACCTCAAGACTCAGGCAATTTGATGGGAATGACCCTGTAAAATATGATTTTGCCCTCTTCGGACTCAGCGCTTTTCGTTTATAAGGACTAGATGGAAAGGATCTTTGCCGCTTTATTCCTTACCAGTCCCCATCTTCTCCGATGTTTCTTCAGGTCCAGAATCTTGTCCAGGGCAAGATCAGGACTCCCGATCCACATTCCCCCTGCCGATCGCCGGTAATCCTGAAAAAGAGCCCTGTTAATGAAACGATCCTGGTATTTGTAATAACGCTTCCTGTTCGCATCGTGAAGTATGATCACTCCCCCGGGATTAAGGATCTGCTCAGCTTTAAGCATACAATCATTTCTGGCCCTGCCGTCAATGATGATGCAATCAAATCCGTCCAGTTCCCCCGGATAATCGACATAGGATTTCAGATCCTCATAAGCCCCATCGCCGTCTTCATCGGTAAAGGGGAACTGCCCGGGCTCCTTCAGGATAATCCTTACATTTTCGTTTCGGTTCATTTTTTCCAGTTCATGAAACCAGTCGTGATGATGTTCGATCGAGTACCATTCAAACGGAAAATCAAGTCTTTCCGGAAAGTACAGGGTGCTGAACCCCGATCCCCATTCCAGGATTCTTGCCGGCCTCAACTTCCGGAAAATCTCCATAAAGATTTCAACCTCCCGGTATTTTAGATAAGGAATACGGTTCCGTATCCTCCATTCCTTACCCTTCAGATTGTTCCGGATTTCCCGGATACTTTGTGTTATGAAAGACTCCATTGAAAAAGTTGCTTATAATTCTTCGTTCTCCAGCATCCTCCATGCTTTGAGGTAACGTAAAAAAACACTCCAGGCTGCCATCGAACAGAGGATAAACCCCACTTTTCCGTCCAATATCCCGAGTTTAATTATGTATTGCTTAAAAAAACGGAAAAAAGGCTTTACCAACAGATGGAACAATGTTACTTTCTTTGTTTTTTTTAACCGGTCCCTCGCCGACCAGGTCGTGTAGCGGTCAAATTTGCGGAAATAATGATCAAGACCTTTGTAAGTATAATGTTCTATCCGGTTCTTAAGTCTGCCAACCTTCCCTTCGGTCTCAATCTCAGCATGAACATGCAACTCCTGATAACGGCAATTATCTCTCATAAACAACCGGATCACTGCATCCTTTTGCCATCCGCTGTAGCGTATTCTCCTGCCCATGAAATAGTTTGACCGGTAAATCCAGAAAGCGCTCTCCGAAGGCTTCCCCGAAAGAACTTTCTGAATCTCCTCTTTCAATTCCTCTGTACACACCTCATCTGCATCCAGAAGAAAGATCCATTCATGACTTGCCTGGGGAATGATCCAGTTTTTCTGACTTGCCGAATTGTTGTATTCCCGTTGCCGGATCACAGCATTATACTTTCTGGCAATTTCCAGGGTTCTGTCGTTGCTGAAAGAGTCGGCCACTATGATCTCGTCTGCCCAACGAACCGAATCCAGTGCTTTTTCAATGTTCTCTTCCTCGTTAAACGCGGGAATAATGGCGGTGACTTTTTTCATCGGAAGTTCAGAATGAATCCGCTAAGCTAGTAAAATTGCGTTTAATCACCTAATGGGGGAAGTTTAGAAGGTTTAGAAGGTTTAGGGGTTTAGGGGTTAGGTAGGGAGCTCTCCCCAGATCCTTATATCCCCGAATCCCCCTTTTTCTTTCCTATTTCCCAAATCCTTAGTACTTTTACCCTCACCGGGCTCAAGATTCCCGGATGAATCCACAATAAATGAAGATCAGCGGATTTACTTTTGTTAAGAACGCAGAAAAGCTGTTTATCCCCGTCAGGGAGTCGATTCTTTCGGTACTTCCGCTGGTGGATGAGTTCATCGTTCTTCTGGGCGACAGCGATCCCGGGGATTCTACGGAAGCCATTGTCCGCAGCATAGATTCCGAAAAAATCAAGATTCACCACAATCGATGGAACACGGAATCTTATCCGGGTACCGTGGTTTTTGCTCATCAGACCGATATGGCAAAGGATCTGTGTTCGGGCGACTGGCTCATATACATTCAGAGCGATGAGGCCATGCATGAAAAGGACCATCCTCTTATCCGTCGCGCAATGCAGGATTCCCTGGAGGATTTATCGGTGGAAGGGTTTTTGTTTCACTACTATCATTTCTGGGGTGATTTCCGGCATTACCATGATTCCTACGCCTGGTACCCCAGGGAGATACGCATTATCCGAAATCTTCCGGAGATCCATTCCTGGCGCGACGCCCAGTCATTCCGGTTCTACCACTCATTTGCTTATACTGCCGATGATTACCGTTCGAAAGACCACTCACGCAAACTCAATGTCCTTGAGCTCAATGCCAGCATCTATCACTATGGAGGAAGCCGTCCCCCCGAAATCATGACCAACAAAAGAAAGGGAAGGGTAAATGTAAATTTTGGATCCAACCGCCGCGTATCAGGAAAAATGCTGAAGGGTCTGGGTGAAAAATATGACTACGGTCCCCTTCACAGGCTCCCGGTTTTTACAGGGGATCATCCGGAGGTGATGAAGGACTGGATCGCGGGTTTTGACTGGGAAAAAGATCTGCAATACACCGGAAAGATTAGTCCCGGGAGGAAAAAGTTTAAGCACGAGCGACTGAAGTACCGGTTGTTTACCCCTCTGTCAAAACTCCCGTTTTTACGCGACCGGATGGGATTTAAGAATTACCGGAGAATAGGAAATTTCAGGGAGTCCTCACGAACTTAAGCTTAAAGTATGCCAAATAATTGGTTTCGCTTTAAACAATTCACCATTCAACAATCACGTTCTGCCATGAAGGTGGGTACCGACGGAGTTCTGCTGGGGGCATGGGCCCAGGGTGCCCCGGGGTTTTCAAAGGCACTGGATGTAGGGACGGGAACCGGACTGATCGCGCTGATGCTGGCTCAGCGATTTCCGGGGGCCGTTATTGATGCAGTGGAAATGGATCCTCAGGCCGCGGGAGAAGCCATTGAGAATTTCCGGAACTCACCCTGGTTTGACAGGTTGAACCTGGTTCATGCCGACTTCCGGAGGTTTGCCCGTTCTGCACGGCCAGACTATGATCTGATCGTTTCCAATCCACCCTATTTTCGAAATTCTCTCCATTCACATTCCAGAAGCCGGACTCTGGCAAGACATTCCGAAGGGTTGTCAGCTTACGACCTCATTGAGTGTTCTCATAACATGCTGAGTCCGGAGGGAAGATTATGCATCATTGTTCCCTCAGGAGGAGATGAACTGAAGCAGGTCCTCTCTAAAGGTCTTTTTTTGCGCAATAAGCTGCAGATTCGCCCTTCCCCCGTAAAAGATGTAAGTCGCGTTATGATGGAATTTTCGATTCAACCAGGTGAAAAAAAAGAAGATGAGTTGGTTATCGAATCTGGCAAAAGGCATGATTATTCGGAGAAATACCGCAATCTGACCAGGGATTTTTACCTTGATTTCTAGGAAATCACGATCTCATTCTCGGTAAAAACGATCCCGTAATTTTCCAGTTCATCCATTACCGGCTCATAGATCTCTTTAAAGACAGGTATGCAAACCCCTTTGGACTGAATTTTATTTTCCAGGATCAGCCGGGTTGCAATGGCAACGGGCAGTCCGACCGATTTTGACATGGCTGTGTTTACCGTATCTTCCCCAATTAGCACCATGGTGGAAAAAAGCTTTTTATGCCTGCCCAGACGCATATAATCGAACTGATGCTGCATAACGATCATATCCTTATCTTCCGGGCCCATCTGCCATTTTTTCTGAAGGATAAGCTGAAGGGCCCTCGCAGGTGTGAGTCCGGGTATGCCGATCACCGTGTCATCGAATAATCCCAACCACCTTAATTTTTCCATTAGTGCCGAGTCGGGAGGGATCCCGAGGTAATCGGCCACCTTTTTCTCAACCGGATCCACAATGTTGTAGGCAAGGAAGCTGTTGGTGAATTCCCGGAAGGTCATATGTTCCGTATCGTCCATGGTGTAGGTGTCGTCGGTCGCACCTAATTGAACCAAAAGATCCCAGGCATCGCAAAATCCCGGCCTGCGGATGGTCCCCCGGAACATGGTGGAAAGATCCTCCAGGCCGTATGTTTCCTGATATTGCAGAGAATCCCGGTTGGGATAGACCTCAAACTGTCCCAAATCCGGGATCTCTATGATCTCATATCGTTTAAAGAGCTTGTGATAGGGAATATACTTAAATTTATTGTTGTGCAGGAATCGGGCCCCACCTGCCCCTGCAAGTACCACATTACGCGGTGCCCAGGTAAATTTGTAGTTCCAGGGATTGTTATCATACTCCGGAGCAACGAGTCCGCCGGTAGCTGACTCAAATGCAATGAGCCTGTCCCCGTCTTCTTTCAGCCGGTTGATGATTCGCATGGCCGACATATGATCGATACCGGGATCCACGCCCATTTCGTTAAGGATAATAATATTCTTTTCTTTCGCTCTTTCATCCAGCTGCCTTAGCTGACCCGAAACATAGGATGCGGTCACCATGTTTACCCCGAAACGGATGCATTCTTCCGCAATCCTGATGTGGAAACGGGGAGGCAGCATGGAAACCACAATATCCGCCTTCCGGATCTCGGTTATCAGATGATCCTGGTCCTCAACATTTATGAAAACCGCCATGGCATTGGGGTGGTTCCCGGTTTTTTTCCGGGCCTCTTCTACCGAAACGTCTCCCACACGGATCTTCCAATTGAATTGCAAAGAATGCTCAAGCAGGTACTGAACCAGAGTATAAGAAGAAAGGCCTGCGCCGAGAATAAGAATATTTTTCATGTAAGATAATTAAGGGTTATGTATTTTTGTTCCCCCCACTTCCCATTTTTGCGAAAGGTAAAATTAAGAGTTTAATGCAGTGCCTGCTGTGAAATGGGAATTTTATAAAACATATCCCCCTCCATCCCCCTCCATCCC
>CAZNFR010000101.1:0-11074 GCA_964572225.1 uncultured Bacteroidaceae bacterium | reverse complement strand
GCAACCAGGAAGGAAAGCAGAACGATCCCGGTATTGTTAACGCCGAAAACCACCGAACTGTCGGTTCCTCCGGCGCTGCCACCTCTGTAATTCAGGGCTCTGACGAAAAAATAGATGGATCCGAAATTGCTGATTCCCAGTAAGAATCCCCAACCCAGATAGGTTGGTTTCACCAGGGCTTTGAGGGACCGGTCGCGAAACCCGAGAATCAATATCCCGGTTAAAAAAGAAATCAGGAAGAGTATGGCCGAGAATGCCGGCAATTCATTGTCATTTACATAGTTATACTGAGCAAATTTTAGCAGGGAGTCGGTAATGCCCATTCCGGCAAACAAAAGAATGGGATAGAAATAGTATCCTTTGTCTCTAATGCGACTTTTTCCGGGAAAGATGATCATAAATATGGAGATCAGGGCAGCCAGGATTCCCGCCGATTTCAGGAGGCTGAGCTGGTCTGATGAATCGTAGATCAGGGAAAAGCTGATGGGGACCACCACCGACATCTTGGAGGCTACCGTGGTGATGTTCAGTCCTGCTTTAGCAGAAGATTTCCCTACAACAAAAAACATCAGAATAAACAGGATTCCGATCAGAACCGCCAGTCCTGCCCATTCGCTTCGAGCCAGGCCGGAAAGTTCCCTGCCGGCAGGAGAGAGGATCCAGCCCCCAAGGGAAGCAAAGAAATAGTTGATCACAATTACCGGCAAAACCGGGAGAGGTATTTGAGTAATGGACCTGAATATGATAAAGATAAAGGTGGATGAAATTATGCTTAGGATCAGATATATCATGTCAATGTTAAAAAAAAAGGTGTCAATAAAGACACCTTTCAGATTTTGAGTTTTTTCTCAATCTCGTCGATCTGTAAACGAAACCGTTTGTCGGTCTCTACGAGATTATTCACCGTTTTGCATGCATGCAGCACGGTAGCATGATCCTTTCCTCCAATCTGCGAACCAATCGTTGCCAGGGACGATTTGGTAAGACTCTTGGAGAAAAACATGGCGACCTGCCTTGCCTGCACAATCTCCCGCTTTCTGGTTTTCGATTGTAATTGTTCGACACCTATATTAAAATAACTACAAACGACTTTTTGAATGTAATCGATAGAGATCTCACGCCGGGTATTCTTTATAAGTTTATCGATCATTTCCTTGGTAAGGTCAAGGGTAATCTCCTTCTTATTCAACGTAGACTGGGCGAGGAGGGAGATAAGGGCTCCTTCGAGCTCCCGGATATTATCGGTTATATGAGTGGCAATGAATTCTACCACCTCCTCCGGGATCTCAATTCCGTCGTTATAAATTTTCCGGTTCAAAATGGCAATCCGGGTCTCAAAATCGGGTGCCTGGAGATCGGCCGATAATCCCCATTTGAATCTGGAAAGCAGGCGCTGCTCCATCCCCTGAAGCTCCACAGGGGGCTTGTCGCTGGTTAAAACAAGCTGTTTGCCCGATTGATGAAGATGATTGAAAATATGAAAAAAGGTATCCTGGGTTTTCTCTTTGCCGGCAAATTCATGTACATCGTCGATGATGAGCACATCGATCATCTGATAAAAGTGCAGAAAATCGTTCTTGTTGTTGCTCCTGATTGAATCAACAAACTGGGTCTGAAATTTATTGGCATTGACATAGAGAACCGTTTTTTCCGGAAACTTCTCTTTTACATCAATTCCAATGGCCTGTGCAAGGTGGGTTTTCCCAAGTCCGGAATCCCCGTAGATCAAAAGGGGATTAAAAGCCGTGCCCCCGGGATTGTTCGCCACCGCAAATCCGGCGGAACGGGCCAGCCGGTTGCATTCCCCCTCCACAAAATTGCTGAATGAGTAGGATGGGTTGAGCCTGGGATCAATATTCAGCTTTTTTATTCCGGGGATCACAAAGGGATTCTTAATGGTAACCTCCTCATGATCAATTGGAAACGAAACGGGTTTGTTCTTTACTTCTTTGGTGTTGTGTGCAGGGAATTTTACCGTGTAAGGCTTGTTGTTGGTGAACTGATTATTCTGCATCACGACACTGTACTCGAGTTTGGCTTCTGTGCCCAGTTCTTTCTTTAGCACTCTTTTAAGAATGTCAATGTATTGCTCCTCAAGGTACTCGTAAAAGAAAGGACTGGGAACCTGAATGGTCAGGATGTTATTGTCCAGCTTTAAGGGCACAATCGGTTCAAACCAGGTACGGAAACTTATCGAAGGAACGTTGTCTTTGATCACTTTCAGACAATTGTTCCATACTTCCTGATGCATTCGTTACTAATCTTTTAGGGTTATGTTTGTTTACTACTTTCAGCGTAATCAAAAGCTAAGGTTGGGAAAAAATTCAAGAAAAAAAAATGAATTTTCACTTGACTTTCTTTGATTTACTATATTGAGTTAAGATTCAGTATCTTAAAAATTGTAAAAAAAAATGATAAAAGTTAATTCATTGAATATCAAACATATATATAATTTGCTGCTTAAAAAATTGTTAACTAATTGTTTAGAGAATCTTATTGATGTATTCCTTAAATCCTATCTTAATTCTATGTTAATCCGAAAAATATTTTGTTGAGCAGTTCACGGAAGGGTGGAGGACGAAAAACGAAATCCGAACCCAACTACTTCTCCTGATCCTCTTTGTCCTTCCTGCCGAAAACCGAAAAATGAACGTAACGTTTCGGATTGTTATTCAGGTCTTTAAGTAGTATATCCAGGCTGTTTATGGCTGAGCTCAGGTGAGTGTAAAGACTATCATTGGTAGCCAGCAAACCCAGAGATCCCTGTCCTTCATTGATGCCTCTCAGGAGTCGGCTGCTCTGATCCAGGGTGGTGTTTAAAGAGGAAATCACTTGTTTTACATTGGATTTCGCGAGGGAGTCAGATAAGTTTTCAACATTTGAAAAAATTTCTGTCAGTTTTTCCCGATTGTCTGTAAGTGTTTCACTAAAAGCACTTAAGGAAGCAAGACTTTGGTGAATGGAACCGCCTTCCTCCATTTCTTTCCGGAGCTTTTCTGAAGTAAATGTTAAATTTTCAATGCTATTTTGAAGATTAAGCCTCGTATCGGGGTTAAGGAGGTCATTCAGTGCATATAACAGGGTGTCTATTCCTGCTGTGGCCCGGGTAAGGTTTTGAATTACCGGGTCTATCCCGCTTTCCAGGGCAGACATCATATCCTGTTGTATTCCCGAAACCAGGGTATCGCCCAGTTGGTGGTAGATGGATGAAGAGGATGGCAGCAGGTTCAGTGCCTTCGTTCCCAGCAATCCTGCACTATAAAGCTCTACCACCGATCCCTCCGGGATGGTTATCCTGCTCTCCACCGAAAACGAAACAATTATGTCGTCCAGACTCCCTTTGGCAAAATCGATTTCGTTTACCAGTCCGATTTTGTAGCCTTTCAAGAACACTCCCGCAGAAACTTCAAGTCCTTCAACATCCTCAAATACAGCATAATATACTTCGCTGTTCTTTAGGATGTTTTTCCCCTTGAGAAAATTGATCCCCCAGTAGACCAGGGCAAGGGTGGCTAAAACGATGATTCCAATCTTTGCTTCGGTTTTTAACTTCATAAAGGGAGCAGGTTTAATTACGGGTGTAAAAATACAGAAAATGAGGGAACCATCATCAAAACTTTGCAGAAGCTTCACTGTTCGCTGCCTGGATAACTCCTGGAACCAGAGTATTCACCATGAATCAGAGAAGCCTAATGATTTATTTCCTGAATGGCATCCTTCAGGGGAATGATCTCCCCGTTCTTCACCGCAATAACAAATGCATCGGGATAATGTTCCTTGACCCGGGTGCAAAAATCAAGGCATTCCCGGTAGGAAGAATAATTTCCTATGGCATATTTATACCAGCGTCCTACGGAAAACTCCTCCACCCCGGGGTAGGATCTGAAATAAGCACCGGTCATATCCTGCGACTCTTTTGATACCAGTACCTGCACTTTAAATTTTAGTTCGTTCCCGGGTATATCCTGGGTTTCCGGCAGATTTGAAGCAGGGGGGGCAGTTTCTTCCCGGAATACCGTCACAGGAGCAGGATTAACCGGTTCCTTTTCAAAACGACTGCTTTTCTCGATAAAATCCTTATAATTCCGGAAAGCCCGGAACATGGCAGAGGCAAGGTAGTCCTGGCCCTGCTGGGAAGCAAGATATTTTTCTTCATCCGGATGGGTAAGGAAACCTGTCTCCACCAGCACAGAAGGCATGGTGGTTTGCCAGAGGACCACAAATCCGGCTTGTTTAACACCCCTGTCCTGCCTTTTGGCCCTTTCCCTGAACTCGTTCTGGATGAAACTGGCAAACTGTACACTCTGAACCAGGTAAGTGTATTGCATCAGACTGAAGATAATGTAGCTGTCGGCCGAGTTTGGATCAAAACCTTCGTATTTGGTTTCGTAATCCTCTTCCAGGGTAATCACCTGATTTTCCAGTTTGGCTACCTCCAGATTTGATTCATTTTTAGCAGGACCCATTACCCAGGTCTCGGTACCTATTGCAGCCGAACGGGGAAGTGCATTGGCATGAATACTTATAAACAGATCGGCTTTGTTCTTGTTGGCTATATCGGCCCTCTCGTGGAGAGGTACAAAGGTGTCATCATCACGGGTATAAATAACACGGACATCCTCAAAATTTTCCTCAATATATTTACCGAGCTTAAGTCCGATGGACAAAACAATGTCTTTTTCACGCACATGGGCTCCTACCGCACCGGGATCCCTTCCTCCGTGTCCGGGATCAATCACCACCACCTCCACTTTATTCTTGGTGGGCGGACCGGCCACAAGGGGACTCCCGGAAGTGCCAACGAAATACATCAGGGTGCATACAAGAATGCGGTAGCCCAAACGTTCTATATGTTGACAAAAGCTATTTCGGGAATGCATCATTCTTGCTTATTTTAATTAGTTTTGGTTCGCAATTAGCTTTTTAACCGGCTTCCTGCAAAAATAGTATTTAAACTTGCAAAAAATTCTACATAAAGCGCTCTTAATATCAACATTCTGCCTTGTTTTCAACATCTCCGCCCATGCTCAGAACACAGGTTCCGGTACCGGAGAAACATCCGAAGAGGCAGTCGGCCAGGAGAGCGCGAAACCGGTAGAGAGGCCTGATACACTGGTTATCGGACAGGATACGCTTGTGCCCATCACCGGAGACACCCTTATCGATTTTAGTCAGGATACCCTGGCCCCTGAGGGAACCCAAGGGGGTGGGGAACAACTGGATTCCGAAGTTGAATACAATGCTGCCGATTCCATTGTTTTCGGAATGGATTCGGAGAAGGTTTTCCTTTATAAGAATGCCACCGTCAAATACCAGAATAATGAACTGACCGCCGATTATATCGAATTTGACATGGGTAAAAATGAAGTTTTTGCTACCGGTTTACCCGATTCGGCCGGCATCATCGCAGGAAAGCCGGTCTTCAAAGACGGGTCCCAGGAGTTGAATGCGGAACGTTTACGGTATAACTTCAAAACCCAGAAAGGGTATATTGAAGCCGTCAGAACCCAGCAGGAGGGAGGTTACCTGCTGGCTGAAAAAACCAAGATGGATGAAGTGGGTCATGTGCATATGAAAAACGGCAAGTACACTACCTGTGATGCCGAACACCCTCATTACTATATTGCTCTTACCAAAGCCAAATCCATTCCCGGCGATAAGATCGTTTCCGGACCGGCTTATTTTGTGATCGAGGATATCATCATTCCCATTGGTATCCCTTTCGGGTTTTTTCCGAATACCAAAACCAATTCCTCCGGTATTCTGATTCCCCAGTATGGAGAGGAAGCCAACCGTGGTTTTTATCTGAGGAACGGAGGGTATTACCTGGCCATCAATGATTATATGGATCTGAGGCTTACCGGTGATATATACACCAATGGTACCTGGGGATTGCGGGCCGGTTCCCAGTATCGTGTGCGGTATCGTTTCAATGGAAGTGTGAATGCGAGGATTTACCAGAATGTTTCTGGCGAAAAGGGGCTTGACAACTATTCGGTTAGCAGCGATTACGCCATTATGTGGTCTCATAATCAGGATGCGAAAGCCAATCCTACCCAGAATTTCCGGGCCAGCGTAAACCTGTCGACCCGTCGCTTTGATGAAAATCACAGCCGTGTGCTCACCAATGCCCTTACCAATACCAAACAGTCCAGTATCTCCTATCAAAAAAGGTGGAACCGCTTCCCTTTTAACTTATCGGCCAGTGCCAACCACTCTCAGAACAGCAATACCGGTGCAGTCGATCTAAACCTGCCCAAGGTTTCCTTCAATATGACCAAACCCCTTTTTCCTTTCCGATCGCAACAATCAACCGGAAGGAAAAAACTCTGGGAAGATATCCAAATCGGGTACAGCAGTTTCCTGGATAACCGGATCCGGACGGTGGATACCTTACTGTTCACCAGCGAGGTATGGAACGATATGAGCAACGGTTTTCGCCATGAGATCCCCATCTCCTGGAATATCAAGCCCAGCTTTATGCGTACCCTGAACATTACCCCTAACCTCAGATACAGGGGAATGCTCTATACCGAATATACCCAAAAATACCTGGTACCCTCGGTATCAGACCCCGCAAAGGACTCGGTCGTTACCGAAACCATCAATGGACTGAGGTATGCCCATTCCTATTACCCTTCCATCTCCACATCCCTTACCCCAAGGATCTATGGTATGTATATTTTCAAGGAAAACAGCAGGGTGGAAGCCATACGGCATGTAATTGCCCCTACGGTTTCCTTCAGTTATGTTCCGGATATGTCCAATTATATTCCCGATTACTATGCAGAGCTTCGGGATGAAGAAGGGAACCTGGTGCAGGAGTACTCCATCTTTGAAAACGGGATTTTCGGAACACCTTCGATAAACGGAAGTTCCAAAACCATGAGCATTGGTCTGAATAACAATGTGGAAGCCAAGATCAGGCAGTTTAACGATACCACCGGAATTGCGGAGGAATCCAAAAAGATCAAGATCCTGGATAATTTTAATTTCCGGACCAGCGTGGACTTTGACGATTCCATAAAATTCACTCCCATCGCCTTCAATGGAAACACCCGGTTCCTGGACGGAAAGATCAACATCACTTTCAGGGGAACCATGGATCCCTACGCTCTTGATTCCACCGGCAGAAAATATAATTTCGCTGAATTCAGGAAAACCGGCAAATTAGCCAGGATCACCAACGCCGGGTTATCGGTAGGGATGAATTTCAGGGGTGGCTCCGGATCGGGAGGAGCATCACCCGCTTCAACCCCCGACCAGGTCGGAAGTCTGCCGACCGGCACCGAAGGGCCTATGTCCAATGAGTACGACACCTTCGATGAAGATTACTATGGGGAGTATGTGGATTTCAATATTCCCTGGAGCCTTAGGATTGATTATAGTCTGAATTATTCTAAACCCACCTTCACGGCCAGCATCGTCCAGACGGTAAGGTTTACCGGAGATTTCAGCCTGACACCCAAATGGAAGATCGGCTTCAATACCGGTTACGATTTTAAAAGAGCGAAGATCACCACCTCCAATCTAAGTGTTTACCGGGATCTGCATTGCTGGGAAATGAGGCTCACCGCGGTACCCTTCGGACGCTACAAGAGTTTCAACTTCCAGATTAACGTTAAATCCGCCATACTCCAGGATCTGAAATATAACAAGCGGATCCCATGGCAGGATAATTTCTAGGAATGCTGGTCTGAAATCAGCCAAACTTCCCCTTCGGGGTTCACTCAGTCATTTAAATATCTAATTTATGAACAAAAGAATTATTCAAACCGAAAAAGCACCCGCTGCTGTGGGTCCTTATTCACAAGCAGTGGAAGTGAACGGAACTCTTTATGTCTCCGGACAGGTACCTCTGGATCCTGCCACCGGAAAAGTAGTGGAAGGCGGAATAAAGGAGCAGACAGAGCAGGTAATGAAAAATATTTCTGCCATTCTGGAAGAGGCGGGATATTCCTTTTCCAATGTGGTTAAGTCGACCGTTCTGCTTTTCGACATCGCCGACTTCAGGGCGATGAACGATATTTACTCAGCTTATTATCCTGAAGAGCAGCCGGCGAGGGCAGCCTATGCGGTTAAGGATCTGCCCCTGGGGGCTAAGGTGGAGATTGAAACCATCGCGGTTAAGGGATAAAAAAATAACGTAATAAATGCCGGCATTAATTACGTTATTATTAAATTGCAAGCCTGTAAGAGGCTTGTAATCAGTTTATTCCGAGACTATCTCGAAGGGGATGTCTACGGTAACGTCCCGGTATATCTTTACCGTGGCAGTGTAGGATCCCACTTCTTTGATAAGGTCTTCCTTGAGGGTGATCTGTTTTCTGTCTATTTCAAAGCCTTTTTCTTTCAAACCTTCAGAGATCTGAATGGTATTTACGGAACCAAAGATTTTTCCTTTGGTACTGGTCTTGGCCCCAATGGTAAGGGAAACAGATTCGAGCTTTTTGGCAAGTTCCTGAGCCTCTTCCCTGAGTTTTTCTTCTTTATGGGCTCTTTGCCTGTTAATCTCCTCATGCATTTTCTTTGCAGACGGAGTTGCGTTGACAGCCATTCCCTGGGGTATTAGAAAGTTGCGGGCATATCCGTCTTTAACGGTTACAATATCCCCTTTATGTCCAAGGTTACTTATGTCTTCTTGTAATATTATGTCCATGATTCCTTCCTCCGGTTATTTTAATAAGTCTGTAACGTAGGGTAACAGCGCCAGGTGCCTTGCCCTTTTGATCGCGGTTGCCACTTTTCTCTGATATTTCAATGAGGTTCCGGTAACTCTTCTGGGCAGGATTTTACCCTGTTCGTTCAGGAATTTTTTCAGGAACTCGGGATCTTTATAATCCACATACTTGATCCGGTTTTTTCTGAACCGGCAGTATTTCTTTTTCTTGATCTCAACCGTTGGGGGGGTTAAATATCTGATTTCTGATTCGTTCTGTGCCATTTTTTAGTTCTCCTTTTTGTTTTCGGTTTCTGCAGCTTTCGCTTTCGCTCTCTTTTTTTCGGCATATTCTACCGCGTACTTGTCCATTTTCAGTGTAAGGAATCGGATAATCCGTTCATCCCTTCTGTACTGAAGTTCCAGATTTTCGACAAGTTCACCGGTAGCTTTAAATTCGATCAGATGATAGAACCCGGTAGATTTTTTCTGAATGGGGTAGGCAAGCTTTTTAAGCCCCCAGCTCTCCTCATGAACGATCTCACCTCCATTGTCGGTGATCACGCCCTTGAATTTCTGAACCGCTTCCTTCATCTGTGCCTCAGACAAAACGGGAGTTGCAATGAAAACGGTTTCGTATTGATTCACCATAATAAATAATAATTAATTAATGATTTTTAAGGACCGCAAAAATAGAATTTTTATATTTATTAAGCAATAGTTTACCCGAATTCTTTATTGTCTGACTCAAAATCCCCGAAAGGTAAAAATTTCCATTCTCGATTTTAAACCTTATCTTTATTCGGATTTTTTATGAGATATGAGTGAATTTATCGTTTCTGCGCGAAAATACAGACCGGAAACTTTCAAATCTGTTGTTGGTCAGGAGAATATAGCATCCACCCTAAAAAATTCCATCCGCAATCAGCATATGGGCCATGCCTATCTTTTTTGCGGACCCAGGGGGGTAGGGAAGACCACCTGTGCACGGATTTTTGCAAAGACCATAAACTGCTTCAATCCTACCTCAGACACTGAGCCCTGCAATGAATGTGAATCCTGTCTGGCCTTTAACGAATCCCGTTCCTACAATATCCATGAACTCGATGCAGCCTCCAATAATTCGGTGGATGATATCCGGACCCTTACCGATCAGGTCAGGATCCCCCCGCAGATAGGAAAATACAGTGTATATATTATCGATGAGGTTCATATGCTCTCCACCCAGGCTTTCAATGCCTTCCTGAAGACTCTGGAGGAACCTCCGGCCCATGCGGTATTCATCCTGGCAACCACCGAGAAACACAAGATCATCCCCACCATTCTCTCCCGTTGCCAGATTTATGATTTCAGCCGGATCCGGGTGGATGATATGGTTCGGTATCTGGAATACATCGCTTCGGAGGAGAAGATCCAGGCCGAGCCGGAGGCCCTGCATGTAATCGCTCAGAAAGCCGACGGAGCCATGAGGGATGCCCTTTCCATATTTGATCAGGTGGTAAGTTTTGGGGAGGGGGATATCCGTTACGAGCAGGTAATTGAAAACCTCAACATTCTTGATCATGAGTATTATTTCAGGGTCACGGAGTTTTGCCTGAACTCCTCTTACACAGAAGCCCTGGTGCTTTTCGATGAGGTTTTGGACAAGGGATTTGACGGACACAACTTCATTACCGGGCTGGCAAGTCATTTCAGGGACCTTCTCGTTTCCCGGGATCAAAAAACGGTGGATCTTCTGGAGGTAAGCGAAAACCTGAAATCCCGTTTCCTGGAGCAATCAGCCCTTTGTCAGCCCGATTTTCTCTTCGCCGCCCTGGATATTTGCAACCAGGCAGATATAAACTACAAATCCAGCAGAAATCAGCGTTTGCTGATTGAGCTCACCCTGTTAAAACTCTGCCGGATCCTGAGCGAAAAAAAAAACTCCCATAGTGTAGAAGAGACCCCGGAAATCAGGCAAAAAACCGAATCCGGATCAGAATCCTACCCCGGCCCTTCGCCGAAAGGATCGCAGAAGGGAGTTCCGGGGAAAGAACCATCGGTCCCCCTTCAGCCGAAACAACCCGAACCTGCTCCCAGAGTGGAGAAGAGTACTGTGAAGGGGAACGGAATTTCTATTAAAGACGTGCTCTCCGGGAAGAATTCCGCTAAGGGAACCCGGGAAAAGGAAGTTTTGGATCCCCGTTTGCAAGCGGAAACGGAGGATGCTCCCGAAATTCCTGAAGAGAGTTTTGATGCCCGGCAGTTGTCTGATGCCTGGAAAAAGTATTATGCCCGACTGAAGGAGGAGATGCCCCGGCTTTACAACACCATGTCGGCACGGGAGCCTCAGATTATAGAGGATTCAAGGATTTCGGTGATCTTTGATAATACGGCGCAACTCGATGACTTCGTGCAATCGATCAAACAGCCCCT
>CAZNFR010000100.1:0-11205 GCA_964572225.1 uncultured Bacteroidaceae bacterium | reverse complement strand
GAGGCTATAGGATAATAATTTGTCTACGTAGTTTTGTTGGTAACCCAGCACTGTTTCCAGGGCCATCTGGGAGGGTACCGATCTAAAGAAGTTATTCTCTGTAAAGGTAGGATGGGTTTTTACCGTGTCTGAAAGTTTCGACCTTCTTACGGTATAGTTAATGTTATTAATCGGATTGAAAGGGTTGACGTCCCAGTTTTCCCGGTAAAAATCGAAAGTAGCCCAAATTTCTATCTGAACGAAGATCTCTTTTTCAGCCGTCAGCTGCAAAAAGTTTTCAAAACGTTTCCAGTATTCAGGATCCCATGTATTCAGGTCATAAAGGCCGGATTCATTTTTTGCAAAGGGCCAGTGGTTTCCCGGGTCCCTTGAAGACATGGTATTTCTCACATAATTTCCTCCCGAAGCCTTTAGCAGATCGAGATGGTTTTCAAGATTCCCGATCTGATATAAATTGTCCTCCACGCTCCCTCCCAGAAGCATGATTTCCTCTCCTTTCCAGGTCCAGAATTCAGGATGGGACTTTGAAATATCAATCCCTGCCGCATCTGAGTTTTTTGTTTTCGGCAGGTCTGGATCACAAGAAGTTGTAACAGCAATAGCGAACATCGATAGAATCAGGAAAAGGTGTACACCTGATTTTTTTTCATTTATTTTCTTTTTCATGTTTATTCATTATTTGGTTGGTTGATTTCTATTTCAGTAAAGGAATCATAAAGACTGTTCAGGGTATTTATTTCCGGATGATTGCTAAATATCAGGATTTTGTGCAAAAGACTTATACTCTCACCCGGATTTACTTCAATTTCCAGTTTTGCAGAACCAGGATCATAGGATTGATTTCCGAAGTTATTGACCGAGAAAAGTCCATAATCACGGGCATGCCATCTGGGTGGGTGATGGATATTTTTGGGGTGATCAAAGATGACCAGACAAACCGAATCCTTCCCGATAATCCCGTTCAAACCAACCCAGGGATTGCATGTTCCCCAGATTTTCTCAGCCTGATCTTGATCCGGATTAAAATAGCGGCCGGTTTTATCATCGATAGCTCTAAACTTTGTAAGGGATAGCGATGAATCCAGAACAAGGGCATCGCTCTTGGTGTCCGACTGCAACTCACGGGCAACCCTTATGGCAAAAAGTCCCTCTTTATTATCCGAAATCCTGAGGGTCTCTGTTGCATGCAGATTAGATCTTCTTTGCAATCCCCAATAATTCTTTTCTACTTTGATGGTAATGTAGGATGAATCGAGAATCAGCCTTTCCTGATTTCCTCCGATCCACTCCGAAACCAATAAAAATTCAGCAGACCTCTCATCATGAGAGAGGATTTGGGCTACCTGGCTGTTAATCCTGCCGTATCTGTGCTTATTCTCTGAAGAAATGCCGGATTTATTATTCCAGAAGTCATATCCGTTGACGTCCCCGAAATTCAACCATAGTCCTGTCTGATGCGGGTGATCCACCGGTTCCATCGGACGGGGATCCATGGGCCATCCGCGGGTTACCGGAGTCCCTTCAAGTGTATTAACCGGATGAAAAAAGGGTTTAACTAAGGTATCCGAATATCGGAGAATGGTTAGTAATTCCCCATTATAAATGAAAGCCATATCCTTTGCAACGTCATCCTGATATACAATTAGCCCTGATTTTTCCTTGTTCTCACTGCTGCAGGCAAGGCAAAAGAGAATAATACCGGTAAGTAATAATTTTCGCAAAATATAAATTGAAAAGATCCGGGAATGATGAACTCTCATTCCCGGATTGATTTTACATGTAGGATTTTTTCGGAATTAACGGCAGGAAAAAATTATTCCAGAGATTTTATTTTAATGCTTCTGAAGGAAACACGATTGCCATGATCCTGCAAAAGAATATGTCCACTTTCCGCTTCACCGAAATCGGGCCAGATTTTATATTTACTTTCTGAAACCAATTTACGGTATTCATCACTTCCCCGTTCATATTCAAGAATTTTAAAACCATTTAGCCAGTGTTCAACATGGTTATTGTGAGATAAGATCCTGGCATTGTTCCATTCTCCGATAGCATTTACCCTTTTGTTTTCTGCTTTTATCAGATCGTAGAGTGAACCAAGGGTTCGGCTGCCTTCATGGTTTCCTAATTTTGCGTCTGGATGGCGGGCATCGTCCAAAATCTGGTATTCCAGACCAATTGCTGAGCCTCGGTTACCCTCTTCTTTTTCTGTGACATAATATTTTATGCCAGAGTTTGCACCTTCCCTAATTTTGAATTGGAGTTTTAAATCAAAATTGGAAAACTCTTCCATGGTAACAATATCTCCTCCATTTTGAGATTCAGCACCATCCGATTCAAGTACAGTCAGGACACCGTTTTCAATTACCCAGCCTTTTTCGGGAAAGGATTCTTCGTAGGCATTTCTCCAGCCTGACGTTGTTTCCCCGTCAAACAGCAGTTTCCATCCATCTGCTTTTTCTGTGTCAGTCAGGCTATTAACAAGGTAGCTAAGTTCAGGAGCCTCGGATACTGTAGCGTATTCCTGAGGGTTATCGGTAATGACTTTAATGTTTTTCCACATTACCTGTTCTCCAACTCTGGTGGAATCCCTAATGGAATGCACCTGCAGTGCTATAAAACCTTCGGAAGTTCTTTCATCAAAAAGGTTGGAAGCAGGAATTCCGTTCAACCAGGTTTTAATATGATTACCAATCGCTTCTACCCGGATATGATTCCAATCATTTTGCCTGAAGGCCTCTCTTGCCTTTTCATTGCCGGGGTTATTTAAGGGATACAGCCATCCACGACGAGCCTCATCGTAAATTCCACCCGTAAAAGCCCTTTCGGATGGGTCAATCTCCACCTGATAGCCGTGAACTCTGCCATCCATATAATCGGGAAGAGAATTACTCCTGATCTGTATGCCTGAATTCATTTCGGGAGCAACTTTAAATTCAAGTTCCAGAATAAAATCCCCATAGGATTTTTCTGTGCAAAGAAAGCTGTTGGGAGTATCCATAATGGTTGTTCCAATAATGGTTGAATCCACCACCTCGTAGGGTGCTTCTCCATTCCTTTGCACCCAACCGCTCAGGTCTGTACCATTAAATAAATAGGTCCATTCAGGAGTGTCAGTTTTTTTCGTGTCCGCACACGAAACTATAGCTAACATAAGAAAAGCTATCCAATAAAGTTGTGGTTTCATAATTAAGATTGTTTGGTTTTCTTAGCTTGATTCGTGATTTTTCGAAAGTACACAAAAAAAATGAATACATCAATCCATGGTTTGGATGAGTTGCTTGAGCCATTCCTTGAATTCTGAGCCAAAATCCTCTCTTTTAAGCCCATAGATAACATTTGTTTTAAGGAAATCCAGCTTATTTCCGATGTCATGTCTAACCCCTTCAAACCTCAGACCATACATGGCTCTGTTTTTTACCATGGCCTTCATGGCATCTGTAAGTTGAATTTCATTGTTTTTTCCGGGCTTCACTTTTTCAAGGTAATCAAAAATTTCTGCGTTAAAAATATACCTGGAAGCGATGGCAAGATTCGAAGGTGCTTCCTTTTTATCCGGTTTTTCAATAAAGTCGTCAACCAGGTACACATTTTCTGTGATCTCTTTTCCACCGATAATGCCATACCGTGAGACCAGGTCAGGATCAACCGCTTCCAGGGCTACCACTGACTCCTGATAGCGTTCATAGATCTTTATTAATTGTTTGGTAACGGGTACATTGATGCTTGATTCGATCAGAGTATCTCCTAGAAGAACAGCAAAAGGTTCATTATTAACATGATCCCGGGCATAACGGATTGCATCTCCGAGGCCGTTGAGTTCTTTTTGCCAGACAAAGTGTATGTTAGCCAAGGAGGTAATATCCCGTATGGTTTCCAGTTCCTGACTTTTATTTTTATCCTGGAGCTGCATCTCAAGTTCATAGTTACGATCAAAATGCTCCTCTATGGATCGTTTACCTTTCCCGATGATCATTAGGATATCTGTTATTCCGGATTCAACGGCCTCCTCTACTACATGTTGGATAGTAGGTGTATCCACAATAGGGAGCATTTCTTTGGGTTGAGATTTCGTGGCAGGTAGAAAACGTGTTCCGAATCCTGCTGCAGGAATAACTGCCTTTTTTATCATAGCCATTATATTTCTGGATTAAACAATTTCCGGAATTAGAACTTCCACTCCGATGGAATTCAATTGTTTTTTCAGTTTATCAAACATATCCTGGTCGGTGAATGTTCCGATTATAGCACCCCCTGAACCTGTAAATTTTGCCGAAGCACCTGTTTTTCTGGCAATTTCAACCATTTGCAGGTTTTTAGGGCTAATATTCATGACTGATTTTCTAAGGTCAAAATTTTCATTAATAAAACTTCCGATTTCTTCACTCTGATGGTTCTTTATTCTGTCAAATACTTTATCGGTTAGCTCTTTCCATTTTTCAATGGCTGTGACCACTTCTTTATCCCCAAAATTGAATCTTTCTCTGAAATTATTATGCACTACCTCTGATCCTTCTGATAGGTCTTTTCTATAGGCAATGTAAAGATTTGGAAGAAAAGATTTATCCAGGGTTTTGTATTCCCCATACCCTTGCGTTTCCATTAGATTTTTATCAAAATCCATATAGACAGGGCATTCGTATGCCTGAGCTACCCTGTCCTGCAGTCCGGCAGAAATTTTAAGTTCATCCTGTTCGACCGATAAAACCAGGTTTGCAAGATGTGGTTTGGGGATGTCGATCCCAAAAAAATGCATCATGGCCTTAATGCCAGCCGTTATAATTGCGCTAGAACCAGCCAGTCCCAGCCGGTAAGGAATATTGGAATCGTAGCGAATGGTGAAATTCTTTTCCACCAGCATGATGTTCCTTTCCTCTATGTATTCATAAAATCTTTTTACAGCAGCTTTCAAAAGCCTTAGTCCGCCATAATAGCCATACATTTTCACATCCTCGACCAATGATTTCATGCTCGTAAAAATCGCAGAGTCGTATTCAGCAGGCATAATCTCTAATTCGGGAGTTTCATAGAGAATTACTTCCGCTTTGAAATTTTTAAAAAGAAAAGCAATGGTCTTGCCATAATACCCGTCTGAAGGATTCCCAATGAGGGCGGCTCGTGGGTAGGAAACGGTTTTTATTATCACTTTTAAAAAGGTTTCGGTTTGGAGAATATACGAAAACTTGCAATCCGGGTTTTTTGCAACAGATAGGAAATAGAAGTTTTAAGTACTCCTAGTCCGTAAATACTGCTTCTCCGGAAATTAATCGAGGATGCTTCCCGGAAGTACTTGGTTGGGCAGGTAATTTCAGCGATCTCATAGCCTGCATAAAAAATCTGGGCCAGCATCTGATTATCGAAAACGAAATCGTCCGAATTCAGATTGTAGGAAATATCTCTTAAAACCTTTGAGGAGAATGCTCTATAACCTGTATGATATTCAGATAGTTTTTGACCCATTAGTATATTCTGACTTAAAGTAAGTACACGGTTCGCTATATATTTATACCGGGGCATTCCTCCTTTAATAGCTCCTTTGCCCAGAATTCGGGAGCCCAGAACTACTTCATAAACCCCATTGGCAATCAACCAGGCCATGGAATGGATCAATCTGGGATCGTATTGATAATCGGGGTGCAGCATAATAACAATATCGCTTCCAAGCTCGAGGGCTTTGTGGTAACAACTTTTCTGATTGCCCCCGTAACCAAGATTTTGTGAATGTTTGATGATATGCCTGATACCTAATTTTTCAGCGATTATTACCGTTTCATCGGAACTATTATCATCGACCAATACTACTTCATCAACAATATCAAAGGGAATTTCATTGTAGGTCTTTTCCAAGGTCTGTGCTGCGTTATAGGCCGGTAAAACTACCGTAACTTTTTTATCTTTAATCATGATCTACTTTCGTAAAAACAAATCCATTTTTTTCATATAGTACTTCCAGTTGAGGATATTCTTCCAGGTATCTTGCCTTTCGGTGAATTTTAAAAACCACATAGACAGGCTTATCGGTCTCCGCATTAAGTAACCACTGCTTATCGGTGGCCCTCGGATCTGTATAGGGTTTTACCTTCGAATAATAAAGATGGGCATAGCTTTTAAAGCCCAGGGTGGTTACGTAAACGGTTTTATCCTGAAGGGTTTTATAAAACTCAATCGCTGCCCTTTGACTATAGGCTTCGATTCTGGGTGTGAAGATCAGAATGGTTGAGTAGGCAAAAAGAAGAGTAACCGCAAATATTCCGGCAATTCTGATTATTTGCCGCCTTACCAGCGAAATGATAAGGATTAGAAAGGTAAGAAAAAAAATACCTGTTAAGGCCTCCAGGCCAGACCAGTGTACATTTGCCTGAAGATTAGCAACCGCAAAGGGATCGTCAATGAAATCGGCCAGTTTTTCGGGATCTGAAAACTTGCCGATCAAAGGAATAAGCAGGGTGATTAAGGTATAAATTGAAGCAATAAAAATGATCAGACCTCTCAAAATCCCATAAAAAGGCAACTTGTCACGATTAATCTGATAGATTACCTGGGTGGCCAGGAAGGTTAGAGGGAAATAGCATAAGGAGCTGTAATGGACAATTTTTGTATTTACCAGGGTAAAAAGAATAAGGACAACCCAAAACAGGATTTTCATCCACAATGCAAAACTTATGGGTCGATAAGGCTCCATCATCGTTTTTCTGAGGGCAGGCAATGCAAAAATACTGGCAGGAAAAACGCCAAAAAGCAGAACTACGAAATGATAAAGTAAAAAACCGCCATGGCCTGCATCCTCAGTTTTAAAGAGCCTGATCTGATACTCAATAAAGTCCCTGATGATATCAAGGTTTCCATTTAGGATCTGCAACAAAAACCAGATTCCTCCGGTAAACATTAACACCATAATAAAAATCAGAACATCCCTGAAGCTGGTTTGGATGCGAAATTTTTTAATGAGCAGATAAACTCCAAAAGTCAACACAAGAATCAGAATTGCAACCGGTCCCTTCGTGAGAACGGAAAGTCCGAAAAATACAGCTGAAATAATCAGATTTTGAAGTTTTTTTTCCTGGAAGATGAAATACCAGGAGAAATAGGATATCCCCGAAAAAATAAAAAGATTAAACCAGGGATCGATAATTCCGCTTTTAAAATAAAAAAAAGGAAGAATTGAACCGGCGTATACTCCCATCCAAATAAGGCCGAATTTTTCGTCCATGATCTTTTTGCCTGTTCTGAAAAGAAGGAACAAGGTAAGAATTCCCGCCAGTGCATTTGGAAAGCGCATAGCGTACTCATTTTCGCCGAATAATTTTACGGATAGCACCTGTAACCAAAAAAACAAAGGTGGTTTTTCCCAAAAGGGTTCATAATTTATTCGGACGGTTAAAAAATCACCCGTAACCAACATTTCCCTGGCTGACTCGGCAAAATTTATCTCATCCCAGTCAAATAAATGAACTCCCCCCAGAAAAGGCACAAAAAGAATTAGTCCTGCAAAGAGGGAGATTAACAAGGCAAACCTTTGGTTGATCTTCATATGTTATTTCTTAACTATTTTCGTAAGGGGCTTATCAAGCCAGCTTTTCTTCCAACGAATCACCCAACCATATAATAAAGAAGAGGTTAATACCCCAATCACGGATCCTGCTATTACATCAGAGGGGAAATGCAGAGCAAGGTATATCCTGGAATAGCCGGTCATCATTGCCAGCGAAATTAACAAAAGTTTTAGGAGTTTATTCCTGGCCAGTAAAGACAGACCGAATAAGAGAGCAAATGCTGTGGCAGTATGACCGGAAGGGAAACTATGGTTAAGGTAAATACGCACATTCTCCGGGACTGAAATGGCAATACCCAATTCCCTGAAGTAAGCTACCGGTCTGAGGCTGTCCGGAAAAATGATTCTCTTTATCAACTGCACCACAATGCCTGAGATTACATATCCAAGGATAAGAAAGATAGCCGTTCTAAGCCTTATAAAAGCAAACAAAAGGGCAATTCCAACGGCGGTGATTCCGTCACCCATCCAGGTTATAATTTTAAAAAAAGATGTCAGAAAATCATTCCGAAAACCGGTCAACAGCAGGTATCCCTCCGTTTTGGTATACATAAACTGAAGTAAGAGCCCGGCAGTCAGAAACAGGTAGAAAAAGTAATACTCAATCTTTTGGTTTATTTTGCTTATCATTTAATTGTCAGTATTATCCTGCGTAAGGTTGTTTGAATTCAGAAGTTTTCTTCCATCCGCATTTCCTTTCTCCAGTTGGGGGATCCCATTTTTCATCCAATCGGGCATGGGTTCATCCTTTAGGTAATGATCAAAAAATTGCATCATTCGTATGCTTAAGTCAATCCGGTTCGGCCATTTCCTCAAATTATGTTCTTCGTTATTGTAGGTTAGCATCCATGCGGGTTTACCGAGTCTTCTCAAAGCAACAAAAAATTCAATTCCCTGGTACCACGGAACCGCCCCGTCATTATCGTTATGCATGATCAATAGGGGGGTCTCAACCGAAGGTACTCTGAAAAGCGGAGAGTTTTCAATATACAGGTCTTTGCGATCCCAAAGGGTCCCTCCTATCCTGCTCTGAGTCCTTTCATACTGAAACATTCTGCTCATTCCTGTTCCCCACCGGATTCCTCCATAGGCGCTTGTCATGTTGCTTACCGGTGCTCCTGCCATTGCCGCACGGAACATGTTGGTTCTGGTGACCAGCCATGCAACCTGATATCCTCCCCAGCTTTGCCCCTGAAGCCCAATTTTATCCTCATCCACGAAGGAATATCTCTCAAGGAGGGATTGTGTTCCCGAAACAATGGCATCATAGGCACTCTGTCCCGGAAAGCCCTCTCTGTATACAATATCGGGCACAAAGACCAGGTATCCATTGCTGGTGCACCAGGGGATGTTAATAATTGACCGGCTCGGGGACGGTATGGTATGTTGGTACAGACGATCAGAGCTTTGTTCGTAGAAATACACCAACATCGGGTATTTTTTATCCGGATCCAGATTTTCGGGAGTATATAATAAACCCTGAAGATTTTTCCCGTCAAATGATCTCCAGCTAACCAGTTCAACCTTTCCCCAGAGGTAATTCTCTGCCTGAGGATTCACATCGGAAATTTGTTTTGGGTCTGACAGCATTTGTCCGGCAAGATGCAAGTTGCCATAAGACTGGAAATCTGACATAGTGTATAAAAACACAGGCTTATCCCTGGCTTTTTCAAGGTTGGAATAGAAATGGTTTCCGTAAACCAGCATTTTGGGTACGGATTGGATCTCCGGGAAAACTCTTCCAATACCGGTTTCTTTAGTTTCTTCATCCTGAGCAAAGAAATACATAGCCTGTTCAAGATCCATAAATTCTTCCTCCGGGTCAAATTTTATGAGCCTTAAGCGTAATTGGTTATTCCTTCCAAATCCCCGGGTAAGGTTCTCCGGTTCAATTTTCCCGGAGGGATCAATTTTCCATAAATCATATCGATCCCGTATCAGGACAAATTCATCCTTCCGGGTAAATCCTTCAAGACCATAGGGCTGGGGCCAGGTAGGAATATCTGTCTCTTCATCATAAAAAGGATTTGGGATGTTTTCCGTGAGGGACAGGATATTTCCGGAGGAATTCTCATAGCTGTACCATTGCCTGCGATCCGGATCATAATACACAATATACTTTCCCAAAGGAGAAAGGTATACACGAGAAGGGTGCCTCTCACGGATCATTTTCCGTTCACCGGTTTCAGCACGAATCAACCAAATATCGGAATACCTCACTCCTTCCCAGGATAGGGCGGTGTCGTATTTTCCAAAATCCAGACCCAACATATAATCTCCGTTAGCATCAGGCATGGTTCTTACTTCATCAACTTCTTCATTTTCAAGGGTTATGATATTGTTATTTTTTAAGTTTATGTAGGTTAAAAAAGTCTTTTCTTTATCTTTTTTTAGTTGTTTCTTTTGCATAGGCTGCAATAGTTGGTCTGTCCAGGACCAAACATCCACGGAGGGTTTTTCAGAATCAAGAAGAGTATCTTCGGGTACCTCTTCAGGAATCTCTTTTCTCCCAAAAAAGAGTCTGTCTCCTTTGCCTGAAAAGAATAGCTTACCATATTTGCTCACTCCCATACCATCATGGTTAATCAGACCAGTCGAATCGATCAGAATAATCGAATTTTTAAAATCCTTTTCCCAATAATGAAGGTTGTACCCACTTACCGCTGCACTATCAGAATGATGCAGAAAGGCAGTTTTGCTACCTGTATCACTTACTGTAATCCTTTCAATAAAACCCAATTCATTAAAGATCACTGATGAATTTTCATCCTTTGTATCAAAAGCATAAACCACCGAGTTGATCAGGGTATCCTCCGCAATCTGCTGAAAAACAATAAGATCACCCATTTTCCCGATTTCATAGGAAGCCACATTTTCAAATCGAATGGAACGGTTTTCGGAAGGATTGAAAAGTACCAGATCCGCAAGATTAAATTTGGAGGCAATAGAGGCAAACTGATTCCTGGTTTCTTTTTCCTGTGTGGTATCCTTTTCCTCCTTCCTGGGATAGTGATGATATACAATCCAGTTACCTTCCTCTTTACCAATTTTAAAAGAAGTAACATCGGCGATCTTTTCTACCTTCTCCTTTTGTAAGTTGTAAATAAAAAGACTATCCTTCGGCATTTCATCTTTCTTCATTTTTTCCTTTTTAGCGGCTCTGGTAAGTAGATACGGGGGTTTGATTTTACCCGCAAGAAACGGGGTATATCCCACAAAGTGAGCATTATAGCCCCTTTGAATGGTATCTCTGAATCCGTCTGACACCCTGTAAATACAAAGAATTCCATCTCCCTGTTGCGGATTTATTTCATAGAAGATGAACTCTCCGTTATTGGATATGGTTACGTTCTCCAGGGTTTTCCAGGATTCATAAATACTATGATCCATGACTTTTTTGGATTGTGCATGTATAGCCTGAATGAACAGAAAACAAAATGTGATAAGGTAGATTAGTTGCTTCATGCTTAAAGAAATAGAGTTTTAAGGAAATCTCATGATCAGTGAACGACTTCATGTACCCCCCATGGGGATTTCCTGCCTGATTAAAAATCCTGAAATTAGGAAATAATTCTAATTTAGAAAATTTCGGGTGAGCAAAATATCTGTAATATTCAGTAATACAATATTATGCATCTTCAGTCCTGATTTCG
>CAZNFR010000099.1:0-11257 GCA_964572225.1 uncultured Bacteroidaceae bacterium | reverse complement strand
TAAATATGGGTTTCGCCACATAACTGTTTAACCGGAAGGAATAATAATCTCTCTCCCCGATTTGAGTAATGGAGTCGCTAAACGCGTTGAAATGACCCCTGAAAATACTTCCATTTAAATTAAAAAATGCAATCGTGGCATTGGCACCAATTCCCTGTTCAAATCCTGTAAGCAGGTTTTCCGGTGATGAATAGACAGTCAGGTTTTCAGTGAAATCTGTGTACCTGAGACTTGTCCGGGTGCTGATCTGATCGGAATAGAATTCATGATAAATATAAGGTGAAAAATTCACCTTTTTTATATTCATTGTATATCCCAGCTGCAACCGGTCCTTGTATTCCGGCTCGAGAAAAGGATTTCCTGCATTAACACTAAGGTCATTGTTTAATCGCTCAAAGGGATTCAGGTTATACAACCCCGGTCTTACAATTCTCCTGTTGTAGGTAAATTTCAGTGAATGTTTGCTGTCAATTGAATACATCAGGTTTGTTGAAGGGAGTACTGTGGTATATTGATTATCGATATCCGAGTTGATATCCAGGATGCTGTTTTCCAGCCTCACCGTAGTCTGAAGGGAAAACTTTTTCAGCTTCCAGTAAAAACTGGTGTAGGCAGAATTTCTCAATTCCATATATTTGAAATCATTGCTTGCCCCCTCGTTGCTGGTGCGGTACTGATAATCCATATGCTGAAGGTATAGCTGTATCCCTGCCTCCAGACGCATATCTACACCAATGGGTTGCACGTAGTCGATGCGGGTACTGAAATAATCACGGGCATTTACCGTTACCTCATTCCTGATCAAGGAATCCTCAATCAGCATTGCATTTGGCCCATATAAATACTGGCTGAAATCATTATCATCCTCCCCGTTAAAAACATAGTAAATGGATTCAACACTCAATTCCTGAATTGGCTTCTTAAATTTCCTTCTGTAGAAAATGGAAGCATTGGATTCCCAGCTCCCGCTGGAGATATCGGTGTTGTTTTCCTGCTGATTCACTTTCTGATTATCCAGCAGAATATCCCCGTTATTTGCTATCCCTATAATATTTGAAAAGGGTTTGAAACTGTAGTTCAGGCTAAGGGAATTCTTATCATCAATATAATAATCTACCCCTGTATTGATTGATGAAGCGCGGATACTGAAGTCTCCATAACCTGTCATATCGATTATGGAATCCGTTGGGTTTCCCATCACCGGGAGGGTGATCTCGCGGTAATCCTTACCCGAAATGTTAAGATTCTGAAGGAATGAATATCCGGATACATAAAAGGTAGCTTTCTCCCTTCCATAATCAAGGCTTGCCATGGCTCCCACAGTGGGTTTTTTTAAAGGCTTAACCTGTGCACCAAACATTCCGTTGATACCCATTCGGGCTTCTTTCTTTAGAATAATATTCAGTACACCTTCAATGTCGCCTTCATATCTACCGGAAGGGTTATGAATGACCTCCACAGATTCTATATCCCCCGGATTGATCCTGGCCAGGAACTCCTTATCCCTTTGCTTCCCGTCTACCTGTATGATGAAGTTACTTTTCCCGTTCAGAGTGACATTGTTGTTAAAATCCACCTGTACGGTTGGAACTTTTCGGAGCACATCAAAACCATTGGTCGAGGCTTTTTCAATTTCAGGAAGAATCTCATAAACCGTACGATCAACCATTTCTTTGGCCCGTACATAATTCCCGGTTACGGTTACGTCCTCTAAGGTTTCAGTCTTTTGTGAAAGGAAAAGGGTATCCGACCAGACTTCCTTGTCACCATCCCCAATTCGTACGGAGGTTCCGGCATCCTGATAACCAACAAAGGTGGCCTTTATGTAGTAACTCCCGGGTTTGATATCCTCCGCGGTGTACTGTCCGCCGGGATAAGTAATTACTCCTTTTACCAGAGAGGAATCCGGTAAGTTTAAAATGACCACATTGGCAAATTCAGCCGGGGAATTTTCAGCATTGTAGAATACATAGCCCTTAAGGGTTTGCGCATGAAGGCAGTATGCCTGGCCCAGTATAACTGTGAGTGCAAGCAGTATTGATCTCATTCCCCGGCTGTACTTAGTGCATTTATTTCCACGTCGGTAATGATCTCAACAGGAATATTAAATGTATTCCCCTGGGCATTCACGCTCATTTCACCCGTTAGCTGTTGTTTTGACTTTCCTTTCTTAATCCAGCCTGTATTCGGATCCACCCACAACTCAGTCTTCCCGATTCCCCGGATATCCGGGGTAATTTTGGCTCCACCCATGTCCATAGTTCCCGGCAAAGATTCCACCACAGTTTCTCCGCTTATCTCTGCTTCATCCCGGCTTAGATTAAGCAATTGATAGGAGGAAGCCTGCGACATATCCATCCCTCCTCCGCTGACGGTGGAGCTGATTTCCCATGTATCTCCCTTTTTCACTTCCTTTCCCGGGAGATAAACCGTTACGGACTCAATCATGGTCTTTAGCGCTTTTTCATTCATCATGGTTTCTATCCTTTGCAGGATAAAAGGTGCAGCCTGACCCTTGAGAGAGTCTGTTCCCTGCATGATTTCTCCTACCATGGGTTCCAGATTCATAAACCCGGTTACATTACCGGCATAATTCATCCTCGCCAGAAGGGCCGTATTACTCATTCTGTTAAAGATGCAATTCAGAATATCTGTAGGATCCTCTGAGGTCAGATCGCCGGGTATGGAAGAGTTTATTTCCATTTGGGGCTGACTGATAACGGTAATGATGGTATCAAAACGAACTTCGGTGATCATTTCATTGTCCATTTTTTTCAGAGGTTTAAGAGAAATCACAGAAACCGTGTTTGTCTGAACGGTTTGTTCATTTCCCATCAACGTTTGGGTGGTATTCTGAACGGTTGTTACTTTAGCCCGGTAAACCGAGTTTTCGTTAAGGTTGAAACTCAGATCTGCGGTTTTTTGGGAGCTTGCAGACAAAGAAATCATCGCAAAAATGATCAGTAGCTGAATGGTTTTCATAGTATTTATTTTGGTTAGGGTTTTTAAAGCTAGATTTATACGACTTGACGAAACCGGGTAAAAGTATAAAATCCTTAGCTCTTTAAATATTTAAACTAGGACTTATTCTTATTGGGATTCCCATTTTTTGAAAGAATCTCCTTTTATCTTCGATATCCGCAGCTGATCTCTACATCTTAATGGAAAAAGCTCGAAAATCTCGGCGTTTTTTTGTGAATTTTTTTCTAATTTTTTTGAGTTATTTATATTTTTTCAGGGTTGCGTTTTCTCAAAATTTAGAATTTCCTCTTTATTCACTTCGAGTATGACTATAGAAGGTTAGACCGGAATAAAGCAGTTTCACTACATATTATTCTTAAAAAGTTCTGTTTTTTAAACACAGTAAAGGGAAAACAGATTTTCATTTCTTCTACCCTACCTAATAGTGGGGGTAAACCTGAAAGGTCTGGAGTAAAAAACCTTCCTATGCGAAAATGCAGGAAGGTGACGAGTGGAGCATACCGGAATGCGCCGCAGGCGGATGACCTCCTGAATGCCAGAGGCAAATATATAGTTTCATTAAGATGAAATTTGAAATCTACTGTAAATTATAGTTCATTCTATTAAAATATAGGGAATTCCTTGTAAAAGTTAAGCAGCTGGATGGTTTCGACTCTCATCTTGCTTCTCACAAATTGTTTCATTTCGTCATCCATCATTTCTCCCAATCCCTGTAATAATCCTTTATCGCTCATTTTTTCCAGAAGATCAATGCATTTCTGCAGATATTCGGCCAGTGGCATTTGCATTCGGAATTCAACAATGTGTTTATTGATCGGCGTTCGATTTTGCATAAAAAACCAGCAATCAAAAATATCCCTGCTCGTGAGGGTAATTCTATCCAGCAAAGCACATATTTTATGGGCAAACAGGTCTTCCTTTACCATTACCTTTACATATATACCTAATAGATTTTTTATTTCGTAACGATTATCAAAAAACCTGTTTGAGATCTCCACTTTGAGATTTCTTTCTCCATGGCCGTAATTCAGGACAATTAGCGAACCATAATGATTTATAGCTTCATCATGGATGCTCCCGTATTTTAGCAGGATATTCCGAACTCTTGTGTATGCCTGATCCTCCTTATAAATGTCCAGCAGATTAAAATCCAAATTGATTGAAAAACGTGGCAGATCGTAAAAAAACATTAATGCAGTGCCCCCTTTGAAGCCTAGAAGATTTGCCAGCTTAATGTCAGAATAGATATCTTTCAGGATTTGAATCAGAAGAAATTTATGTTTATTTAAATCAATCATTTGGAAATATTTTATTTACTCTGTCAGTCAATGCTTTTGACATGTATATGGGAAGCAGTTCATATACTTTTTCCTTATTAAGCGGATTTAAATTGTCGAAATATGCATTCTTGCTAAGGTAAAACAGGTCAAGAAAAGCCCTTTCAGCTGTGGCAAAGTTTAGCCGGTTATCTATCCTCACTATGCCCTTGGAATTAACAATTATCTCACCTTTAATTTTGCGGTAAATAAAAGTGTGATTCTTTATTTCGATTGTACGACTCAAATAACTGATTGAGGTTATTCGGGAATCATACTGAAATATTACTCCTTCCTTCTGAAGAACATATTCCAGTGAAATATATGATGGAGCATAAAGTAGACATGCCAACTCTTCATTATTATAATCCGGTTTTGCATATATGCCCTTTCTCGGATTTAATAATCTCCCTGTTCGCACGTAGTAGTTCAACTTCCTATTTAGCGATTCAAAATTATTTTCTCCAAGAATGAGGGCAATATCTCTTAGTCGGAATACTGTCCGTACTTCCTTGTAGATTGCTAAAATGAGGTTATTATTTATTCATTGTGAACTATTCATATTAAAAAAACGTATGTACAGTTCACAAATATAATAAAAAAGTAAAGTTATTCAAATAACAAGGGGTTACAAATCCTAAGACTTGTAACCCTTTGTATAATCTTTGTGGAGCATATCGGAATCCGCCACAGGCGGATGACCTCCTGAATGCCAGGGGCAATAAGGGATTTTCACTTAAGCTTAGTAAACTTTAATATACTATTTTGGATAAAATATGCATGGTTGTTTTTCTATATACTATACCTGTTTTTCCGAATGGCTGGCAAATTCTCTGGGAATTATTATCGACCAATACATAGATAATTTTACATTCTCTCTGCAATTTCCTCTCTTGGCCAATTTTGTATTGGTGATAAAAACTTGTGTTTTCCTCCTTCCGTTTTTTTCATTTAAGATATTGTTTGCTGGACTGTATTTGATGGTTATGAAATGGATATCATAATTCTATTTTTTTTTAGTAATTAACTTTAGGAGTTTCTCTAATGAACTATTCCTTTTGTATTTATTGATGAATTATACCATGAAGTTTTGTAGTTCCATATAATCCTATGAACCATCTTCGGTTAAGGAATTTCAATAGCTTTTCAGAAAACCATTTTGCTTCAAATCCTGATAAGTGAGTTATTTAGATTAGATCCCCTGCAAGAATTATCCAATATTATTGGAGAAATGTCCTAACACTGCCCTTTAAAACGGACCTACATTTGCACAAGTAATATAATCTAACTTAAATCAAATGAAAATGAAAAAAGTATTTTTAATCGCGTTTTTGGGGTTCCTTGCAGTTTCCCAGGTTTCGTCACAGAAAGCACCTATTGTTCAGATTGGCACTGAGGCTCCATCCTTCACTGCAAAAACTACCAATGGTAAAATTAATTTTCCAACGGACTATGGCAAGAGTTGGAAGATCTTGTTTGCTCATCCAAAGGATTTTACTCCCGTATGCTCCTCAGAGGTTCTCGAGTTAGCTTACGCGCAGGAGAGCTTTAAAGAGATGGATGTAGAAGTAGCAGTAATCTCTACTGATAACCTGGAACAACATGAAAGCTGGAAAGCTGCCCTTGAGGAGATTTCCTACAAAGACAGGAATCCGGTAAAAATCAATTTCCCAATTATTGAAGATGGTGACATGAAGGTGTCAAAACTGTACGGCATGATCCATGATGCAACGAGTGCAACCAAGAACATTAGAGGGGTTTATTTTATTAATCCTGATAATATTGTTAGCGCTATCTATTTTTATCCTAATGAAGTAGGAAGAAGTATAGATGAACTGAAAAGGACCTTAACTGCTTTGCAAACAACGTATGATGATGAAAATATTGTTACTCCGGCAAACTGGAACAAGGGTGATGAAGTAATTGTTCCTGTTCTGTCCCAGGAAGACAGAGGTGAATTAGGAAAGCCGGGTTCAAAGTACCGTCAGTATTCGTGGTTTATGGTGTTCAAGCAGATGGATTGATCCATATGTCAGATTTATCCCGCTTGGTTAATCCGAGTCTGTCTTTCGCAGAAATTTTTAATGTAGCCTGCAAAGTCGCTACTTTGCAGGCTACCAGTTCATGACAGTCAGGGACAATTCAAATGTTATCAGGTTAAGGTTGAACTATGTAGATTAAATATTTGTATATTGCCCTGCGGTTTATTCCGTTTTTTGAGAAATAGAGCCGAAGCGTCTTTTTCAAAGCTTCAGCAAAAGTTGTGGTTGACAACTTTCACAGCTAGTTTTATTCTTCGGGATGCGGTTCTCAGGGGATAATGATATAGTATACCGCTTGAATTATTCGAAGAATGAAGAACAATCAAACGTTTAACATCTTTAAATGGGCAAGTGTTTTGCTCCTTGCACTTGCTTCCTGTGATAAGGGTTCTAAACCTTTAAAACAATCGATGTCCAATGTTTCTGAAACCATTACAGCACCTGAGGTTATAATAGCAGGTGAGCCGGTTATTCACCACTTAAGCGACTATCCACCTCCCCAAATAATTGATTTATCGACAAAACCTGAACCTGTTAGGATACCAGCCGATTTTTTTATTACCATGATGAATTTCAACACCGAACACGGCCTGGCTCTGAGTAGTATTCGCAGTGGATTCAAAGACAAGGCAGGAAACCTCTGGTTTGGCACATTCGGGAATGGAGTTAGCAAATATGATGGAAAATCATTTACCAATTACAATTCATCTCATGGATTAATCCACAACTTTATCGAAACAATAACCCAAGACCGGGAGGGCAACCTATGGTTCGGGACCTATGGTGGGGCAACCAGATACAATGGCGTTGTTTTTGAAAATTTCACTACCGACCATGGTCTTCCCAATAATCATATTTATAAAATTCTGGAAGATACACGTGGAAATATTTGGTTTGCTACTCACGGCGGACTATGCAGGTATAATCCGGGAAAGAAAGATACTGGTAAGAGTCAGTTTGTCAATTATGAGGAGACACATGGCTTTACATCAAACTACGCCAGAGATATTATAGAGGACCACAGGGGCAATCTCTGGGTTTCAATAGGAAACGGAGTTTTAAGATATGACCCTGATGCTGAAGGCAATGGAGAAATCTCATTTTCTAATTATTTTGTTAAAACTGGTCTGGAAAATAATACTGTTCATTGCATTGCTGAAGACTCCGAAGGCTTTATATGGTTGGGAACCAGTGAAGGGGCATTCAGGTTTGATCCCGCCAATGTGGAAGAAGGCAAATCTTCTTTGATAACTTTTACAAAGGATGACGGACTGATAAGTAATTCCATAACAACCATTCTGAAAAGCAGGGCAGGTAATATATGGTTAGGATCAGATGAAGGTGTTTCGGAATTCATAAATGAGGATTTCTCTTTTTTAAATTATACAACCCAACAGGGATTGGCAAGTAACTTTATTGTCTGTATGGTTGAAGACAATGCGGGAAGTCTCTGGTTCGGCACAAAGGGCAGCGGTTTAAGCAGATTTGATGGCAGAAGTACGATTGAATATACAAATAATCAGGGACTTCCGGGCAAAACCGTTTATGCGTTAGCAGAGGATAAGAACGGTGACATCTGGATAGGGGCAGAAAAGGGTGGAATCACAAAATTGACCCGGGGACTACAGGATAAAAACAAGGGGTACTTTGATAATTTCTCAACCATGCAGGGTCTTACGGAAAATGATGCCATGAACATGATAATTGATCAGGCCGGAAACCTTTGGTTCGGTTCTGATAATGGATTAAGTAAATTCAACAGTAAGTCTGTTACTACCTATAGTGCTGCACAAGGCCTGATGGCAAACGGCCTGACAAGCCTTAAAGAAGACAGCAAAGGGAACATCTGGTTTGGAACCTTTGGAAGCGGACTGAGCAGATTTGGTGGGAAATCGTTTTCAAAGTACACAACTGAGCACGGGCTTGTACATAATACCGTTTGGAACATTCATGAAGATAGAACGGGGGTAATCTGGTTGGCAACACGAGGTGGGTTAAGCAGGTATGACGGTAAAAATTTCATGAATTTTACCACAGCCCAGGGGCTTCCAGACAATAAGTTATCCATAGTAACAGAGGACAGAGCGGGCAATCTGATTATTGGAAGCTGGGGTGGCGGTGTTTCAATAATCCGAAAAGAATGGTTAGAAAGATTGCACCTGAAAAATGTTTCTCATATTGAGCAAAACATTTTCGAAAACTACAACACATCGCATGGAATTCCCAATGATATTGTATATGGGATTCTTGAAGATGAAGATGGCAATATAATCATTGGAACGAGTGAAGGATTTTCAATTCTTAGGGGCGGATTTAATAAAAGCCCGGAAGGTATCGCTAATGAAGGCTTGGAAAACTATAATATTCATACAGGCTATCCCATAAAAGATGTAAGTAACAATTACAGTATGATGCTTGATAGCCGCGGATATGTTTGGGCTGGAACTGGTGATAAACTGGTGTGCTTCGACTATAGGGAGGTACACAGAAATACCATAGCTCCTAATGTGATTATAAAAAGTGTGGGCATTAATCATGAAAGCATCAGTTGGCACAGCCTCGAAATGGAACGCGACAAAGAAACCAAAATCGAAATATCCGGTAGTATTCCCGCTTTTATTCATGACGAATTAACCGTGTTTGGCAAGCAATTAACTAAAAGCGAACGTGATACGTTGATTGAGAAATTCAGACACCTAAGCTTTGACAGTATCAGCCCATTCAATTCGATTCCCAAAAACCTGGTATTGCCTTACGAGAACAACAGTATTAGTTTTGATTTTCTGGGCATCGAAACAACCAAACCATTTCTGGTAAAGTACCAGTTCATGCTCGAAGGCATTGAAAAGAAGTGGAGCATGCTCAGCAATAGGACAACAGCCGAATATAACCACCTCAGGCAGGGAAAGTACACTTTTAAGCTCCGGGCAAAAAGTCCTGATGGTGTATGGAGCAGTCCAGTCAGCTATAGTTTCAAAGTGTTGCCACCCTGGTGGTTTACATGGTGGGCAAAATCAATTTACTCTTTACTGTTTTTATTGGCGATTTTGGGGATAAGGCGCTATGAAATGAGCAGAATAATGCTTCGAAATAAGTTAAAGCTCGAGAAAGTGACCACAGATTCGCTCAGGAATTTGGATCAATTGAAATCACACTTTTTTGCCAATATATCGCATGAATTTCGCACACCACTCACCCTTATTCAGGGGCAAATAGAACGTGTGATGACATCTGGTATTGAGATGAAGGAGAAGGATAGATTGCAGGTAGCCCAACGCAATGCCAGAAGGCTGCTTACACTAATCAATGAGTTGCTTGATTTGTCAAAATTGGAGGCCGGCAGCATGGAGCTCCAGGCAGCAAATCATAATATAGTTTCTTTTCTGAAAAATCTTTTCTTTTCGTTTGATTCACTGGCCATCGGTAAAAACATTGAACTCGGATTTGAAACAGTTTCGGATCACATCAGGATATACTTTGATCCCGATAAAATGGAAAAGGTGTTTAATAATCTCATGTCGAATGCTTTAAAATTTACGCCTGAAAACGGCAAGATTAATGTCTTTATTACATTGGAGAAAAACGGGTTTGTCTCAATTACATTAAAAGATACGGGTTGTGGAATTCCTGAGGACAAGTTAGAACATATCTTTGACCGCTTTTACCGGGTTGACGGGTCTAATACCCGTGAGCATGAAGGAACAGGAATCGGACTGGCACTTTCCAAGGAAGTTGTCGAGCTTCATAAAGGTAAACTGAACGTAAAGAGCTGTTCAGGCGAAGGATCCGAATTTATCCTAACACTACCACTGGAAAACCATGGTTTAGGTTTAGCGACAGAAAAAAGAACAATGAGCGTGGCATCCTTAGCAGGAGTAGTTCCAGGGGAGCATAATGAGCCTGAACTTCTGACGGAAAAAGATGATCCTGATCAACCGGTAATCGAAGGCAGGGAAATCATCCTGATTGTTGAAGACAATGATGATATTCGTTATTATATCCGGGAGCAACTCGAGGAAAACTATCAGGTGGTTGAGGCACGCCACGGAGAAGAAGGGGTGATAATGGCTGAGGAAACAGTTCCAGATCTCATCATTACTGATGTGATGATGCCTGTGATGGATGGTTATCAATTCTGCAAAGCAATCAGGAGCAACGAGAAAATCAGCCATATTCCAGTGATCATGTTAACAGCCAGGAGTGCGCTCGACGATAAAATTGTAGGATTGGAGTCAGGAATTGATGCATATCTGACCAAACCCTTCAGCACGAAGGAAGTCAAAGCTACCGTGAAAAATCTGATCCATCAGCGCGAGCAACTCCGAAGACGGTTTAGCAAATCAACCGTCATCAGGCCATCTGCCGTCACTTCTATTTCGGTTGACCAGGAATTTCTGGAGAAAGTCATTAAAACCATTGAAACGCATTTTGGAGATGAGCAGTTCTCGGTCGAAAGGCTTGCAGAACAAGTCAACATGAGCCTTTCACAACTCAACCGAAAACTCAATGCACTGATTGACCAGCCGCCAGGTCATCTGATACGTTCATTGCGCCTTCAACGTGCTGCTGACCTTCTGGAAAAAAACGCAGGAAGCGTTTCCGAGATTTGCTACAAAGTAGGTTTTAGCGACAAGGCCTATTTTTCCCGCGCATTCAAAAAGCAGTTTGGTTTCAGCCCTTCACAGTATCACAAAATGAAAAACATTCCTCTTTAAGAAATTGAGCAGGGATGATAATTAGGATGTCTGGTCTGCTACCAGGCAGCATTCCGATTATCCTTCTAAAATAAAGCATTATATCGGAAGGAAAGAGATTGCTAAAGATAGGGTATAGGATGGATTTAGTGTGTTCCCTAAGCCTTCTAGGCTCATCTTCTACAGTTAATTCAAGGATGAAAAACAAATTGTCCACGTTTTC
>CAZNFR010000098.1:0-11451 GCA_964572225.1 uncultured Bacteroidaceae bacterium | reverse complement strand
GGGAGTGTTCAGAAAAGTGTGTCATTTCCCTTTTTGCAGGGCATAGCCCTGGAGCCGTAGGCGGATGGGCTATGCCCTGCAAAGTTAGCGCTTTATAAATGCTTTTCATACCGCTCACCGTATTTATTCAATAATTCACGCTGGATAGCGGTCCAATTAAATGCATTGCGTTTCCAACCCTTTTCGTTGTATTTTAGTGCCAGGTAGAGCTGTTTAATTAATCCTTTTTCATTGCTCCATGCTCCTTTTGATTTTGTCACTTTGCGCATTACCCGGTGAAGTGCTTCGACAGGATTAGTTGTATAAATCATCCTCCTGATATGCTGTCCATAATCCATAAAAGCCATTAATTCATCCCAGTTTTTTCTCCATTTTGGACTTATTTCCTTGTATTTCTTATCCCAACTTTGCCCAAATGCTTCAAGGGCTATTTCAGCTTGCTGCCTATTGGCTGATGTATATATTTTACGTAAATCCGAACACACCTTTTTACTATCTCTATCACTTACAAAGCGGGTTGAAGAACGCACCATATGAACAATGCATCGTTGGACAATGGATGTTGGATATACTTGTTCTATTACATCTACAAAACCAGTTAACCCATCAACGCAAAAGAAGAAAACATCTTCCACCCCTCTTCGTTTGAGATCTTCCAGAATTATACCCCATTGATTGGCCCCTTCCGATTCATTGAGGTATAGACCCAATATATCACGTTGTCCACTGGCATTGACCCCGTAACAAGTGTAAATAGCTTTACTTATTACATGTCCCTGCTCTCTGATCTTATAATGAATCGCATCTAAATATACAATGGGATAGCAGCTAAATAATGGGCGTTGCTGCCATTCTACTATCTCTGTCCATACTCGTTCTGTTACTGCACTGATAACCCCTACACTGACCTCTATGCCATAAAGTTGCTGCAATTGATAACGTACATCTTCAACAGATTGTCCACGGGCATACAAGCTTAGAATAATCTCATCAATGCCCGTGCCTAGATCTCGTTGCCATTTTTTTATCAAGATAGGGTCATGGCCCCCTTTTCGGTCTCTGGGGGTTTGAACATGTAATGGACCAGCAGAACTACGAACAATTTTTTGGGTATGCCCATTTCGACGATTCCCCTTTTTATCGTAGGCCTGCTCCTTCAAATGATGGTCTATTTCACCTTCCAGGGCTGCATTGACTATGGATTGAAGCATGCCGGTAAATATTCCCCCATCACCCAAGATGGGTTCACCTTTATAAAGTCTATCTATAACTTCTTTCCGTTTTGTTTCATCTGGAATTAATTCCTCCAGACTCGGTGGCTTTTCTCTTTTTTTCTTGTTCATGTGTCAAATTTATTAAATTTAAAAAATCTATCTTGACACACTTTTCTGAACAGTCTCGTTTAGTGGGGAGCTCTCTAAACTACTAAACTTCTAAACTTCTTCTCTAAGTGATTCATCAAATAAACAGGTAGTTAGGGATGTGGGGATGGATTCGGGTAAGGTTGCAATGGGGAACCTTACCCGAATCCAGTCTTTTATTTCCGGGTCCAGGTCAGAGCAATGATTCCCAGCCTGGATAAGAGAAAAACAATGAGTCCGAACAGCGGTCCCAGCAAGGCCATTTTTAGTCCGCCTGCCAGTAGTGAGGGTGCAATATCCCCGGCTGCTGCCACTTTATCGAAAGCCCCTATTAATCCTATGGTCCTGCCCAGGTAACCCCATGCGAGTGCAAACCAGCTTATATGGGCAATAAGGGATAAGCCCTTCTCCCGGTAATCCTCCCGTGTATACGCCCGTATCCAGAGAATCAAATTGATGAGCAGAAAAACCAGAATCGGATAGGTAATAAAAACGCCACCGTCTCTAAAAAACATGAAGATTTTCATAACTAAAGTTTTACAGATTAATACTGTTCACAAATTTAGGGCGCTTTGCAAGAGTGTAAAGGGAATTGCGACGAACCGCAAATCTAAGAGCTAACTTAACCGAATTCCCCCGAATTTACCAAAAACCGCCGGCTTTTTTTCAAATTCCGTCCTTATCCGGCTATTGGTCGACTTTTCTTTTGGGATAGCCAATTATTGACTAAATTGCTCTATGTTCGGACTTAAATCCATTAATCTGAAAACCCTTCTCCTTCATTTCACCTTTTGGGTGGCTGTCTGGTTCTTCTACGTATATTTCTTCAGCTATAATTCGAACGACCGCGAGTATATTCTCTGGTTTTCGGGGGGATTACTTCCGGTAACCATGATCGTTACCTACCTTATGATCCTTATCCTGATTCCCCGGCTTTTGCTTCAGAAGAAATATGGAAAATTTGCGCTTTATTTCTTTTATACCCTGGTTTTTACGGCTCATTCCGTCGTAGTTATTCTCTATGCCTGTCTTATCCTGATCCTCAAATTCAATATCAGTGATGTGCCACCCATGAGCAAAAATTTTGCCTTCGTTTTCATTTTGGTTTATCTCATCGTGGGAATCGTAAGTCTGGTGTATATCCTCAACAACAATTTCAGGACCCTTTCCAGGAATAAGATGCTGGAAAATAAAATCCTCGAAGCCCAACTCCAATTGAAAGAACAGGAGCTTTGGTACCTTAAAAAACAGATTCATCCTCATTTCCTTTTCAACACCCTGAATACCATTTACGGACTGGCACTCAGGCAATCCATGCAAACCCCGGAAGTGATCCTGAAACTTTCCAACCTGCTGGATTACATTCTTTATCAGGTGGGGAAACCCAGGGTCAGGCTAAGCGAAGAAGTTTCCCATATCCGGGAATACATTGAACTGGAACGAATTCGCTTCCGGGATACCCTGGAGGTAAAATTTGAATCGGATAAGATTGATGATTCCCTGCTGATTGCACCCATGCTCCTTATCCCTTTTGTGGAAAATGCATTCAAACATGGGACCCTGGATAAAGGCTTTCTGAAAGTTAATATCTCCATCCGTATCCGGGAGGATGAATTCTGTTTCCGGGTCGATAACTCATTCAATGAAGAAAAAGGAGAGGTAAGGATTAACGGGGGTGTCGGACTACCCAACATCCGGAAGCGGCTTGAGCTTCATTATAAGGATCAATATGAACTGACCTTCAGCAACCAGGAAAATTTGTTTATCGCCGAATTGAAACTCTACAACCTCAAATCCCAAACCCATGAATTCTGAAATCCGATGCATAATTGTTGACGACGAGCCTGTTGCCCGGGAAATTCTGGAAAATCACCTTTCCAGAATCAAGGCAGCGGTACTGGTGGGAAGTTGCAGGAATGCCATTGAAGCATTCAATATCATCAACGAAAAAGCAGTAGACCTGGTCTTTCTGGATATCAATATGCCGGAAATCTCGGGATTGTCCTTTGCCAGATCCATAAATCGCAGTATTAAAGTCATTTTCATCACTGCCTACCGCGAATATGCGGTTGATGGTTTCGACCTGCAGGCTGTGGACTACCTCCTGAAGCCGGTATCCTTCGAGCGATTCCTTCAGGCAATACACAAATACATCAATGAGGAGTTACCACCCCTGTCCGGAGGCACTCCTGTCCCTTCCACCGATACTCCCGACTGCTTTTTTGTTCGTTCCGAAAGAAAGATGGTGAAAATCTGCCCTTCCGATATCCTGTATATTGAAAGCCTGGGTGACTATGTCCGCTTTCACCTGAAAGACCGGAATATCCTTACCCGTGAAACCATCTCCGCCACGGAGCAAAGACTCAATCCCCGCGAATTCATTCGCATCCACCGCTCCTTTATCGTGTCAAAAATCAGGATCGATTCCTATACCAGTGAATATGTGGAAGTGGATAAAAAACAACTGACCATCAGCCGGGGATACCGGGATGAGGTTATGGGGAAATTGGGAGAGTGAGGAAGGGGCTGGCACTTTTTTTTCTTATCTTTCAGGAAAGCGGTTCTAGTTCACGCTAAGTTTGGTTTCCGCGAAGGAAACGCCAAGCTCACGGCTTTTCTTCATGGGTGAGGCTCCTCCGGCATAAAAGGTATATTCGCCCGGGTAGAGCACCGGATTCCCTGCTTCGTCATAAAACTTAAGGGAAGAAACGGGAATTTTGAACTCCAGGGTTTTCTTCTCACCTTTTTGCAGGCTGGCCCGCTGAACATCTACCAGTCTGAAATTGGGTGCTCCTGCGGCTTCCTGAGGGAAGGACACATATAACTGAACTACTTCCTCTCCGTCCAGTTCCCCTTCATTCCCAAGTTCCACGGTTAGCAAAACTTCTTCCTCTTCTGTGTATCCGGATTTATCGGTTTCCGCCTTTTTATATTCAAAACGGGTGTAGCTGAGTCCGTACCCAAATGGAAACTGAGGATCCTTATCCATGTACTTATAGGTTCTTCCTTCCATATTGTAATCTTCGTAGGGAGGAAGCTGATCGAGCGACTCGGGGAAGGTAAGGGGTAATCTCCCTGAAAAATTCTTCTTTCCGAAGACCAGGTTGGCCAGGGCATTTCCGCCCTCTTCACCGGGATACCATGCATAAATAATGGCATCCACATAGGGCTCAACTTCTTTGATGTCGACCGGACTTCCGGCGGTGAGCACAAGAACAACAGGTTTATCTCCCTTCAGGGAAGCTACTTTTTTAAGGAAATTGACCTGGTTATCCGGCAATCCGTAATCCAGGCGATCCCCCGCAAATTCGGAAGCGATGGATTCCCCTTCCTCTCCTTCCAGGAGACCGGAGATCCCGCCAAAGATAAAGGTGATCTCGTGAGTTTGCACATCGCCGGTTGCCCAGTCGATCGGATTGATATTTTCCCGGTCCAAAAGAAACCCATGTTTGTAGTTAATGGTTGTACCCGGACTCACTGCCGAGGTGATTCCTTCCAGAAAGGTTACCATCTCCCCGCTCAGTCCGTAGTAGTTCCCCAGCAGAACCTCCACACTGTTGGCGTGGGGACCCAGAAGATAAACCGAACGTATGTCGGGGCTGATGGGCAATACCCCGTCGTTTTTTAACAACACCATGGAATTCTCGGCTGCCTTCAGAGCCATAGCCCTGTGTTCGGGAGCGTTGATCAGCTCGGCGCCGTAACCGGCAAAGGGATTGCTTTCGGCCGGATCAAAGAGTCCGAGTCTGAAACGCGTCTTAAGCAATTGTTTCAGAGACTTATCGATTTCTTCCTCGCTTACCAGGCCTTGTTCAAATGCTTCAATCAGATATGGATCATAGATATTTCCGCAATTCAGATTTACTCCGCTTTTCAGAGCCAGGGCAGCGGCTTCGACAGGACCCTCGCTTACCATGTGTCCTTCAAAAAAATCACGAAGAGCCCAGCAATCGCTGGTAATATATCCGTCAAAACCCCATTCCTCCCTCAGCACATCCAGCAGCAAATAAGGACTGCCACAGCAGGGCTCATCGTTGGTCCGGTTGTAGGCACACATAAATCCTTCCACACCAGCATCCGATAAGGCTTTGAAAGCAGGGAAATAGGTCTCGTTCATGTCGCGGGGCGAGGCGATGGCATTGAACACGTGCCTCAGCTTTTCGGGTCCGCTGTGCACCACATAATGCTTTGCACAGGCAGCCGCCTTGAGGATATCCGGGTTATCACCCTGAAGTCCTTCCACGAAAGCCACCCCCAGCATGCTGCTCAAAAACGGATCCTCCCCATAGGTCTCCTGTCCACGGCCCCAGCGTGGATCGCGAAATATGTTCACATTGGGCGACCAGAAGGTGAGTCCGGCATATTGTCCGCGGTTCCCGATCGAAGTAGCGATATTGTACTTGGCCCGGGCCTCATCCCCAATCACCGATCCGATTTCGTGGATAAGCTCACGGTCGAAAGTAGCCCCCAGGGCAATGGCCTGAGGAAAGACCGTGGCCCGCCCGTTCCGGGCAACTCCGTGCAGCGCTTCATTCCACCAGTTGTATTCCGGTATCCCAAGCCTTTCAATAGCCGGTGCGTCGTATCGCATCTGTTTGATTTTTTCCTCAACAGTGAGCCTTCCCACAAGATCCTCTATCCTTTCATCCATGCTTAGGGTAGTATCATAAAAGGGAAATGAAGGAGTGTTTTCGCTTTTCATATCTCCGGAATTATCGCAGGCAGAAACTATCATCAGAGCTGCCAGGAGTAAATAAACAGGTTTCATAACGGATTACAATATTAGGTTTTTAATAAGTCTGTTTTTACTAACAATAATAAAAAATATCCACGAACGGATCATTCTCAATTTATCCAGAGAGGCACCAGACCCCTCACCACATCAAAAGCATTATCGATCCATAAATAGGTCATCAGGGTTATGATCAGAATTCCAATTATATTCAACACAAAGCCGGTTTTCAGCATCCGGTCAATGCTGAGCTTCCCGGTCCCGAAAATAATGGCATTCGACGGGGTGGCAGTAGGCAGCATAAAAGCCAGAGATGAGGCCATGGTTGCCGGGATCATAAAAAGCAAAGGATTTTGCCCCACGGCCACGGCAATGCTCGCAAAAGCAGGCAGCAACATCTGAGTGGAAGCCACATTGGAAGTCAGCTCCGTCAACACCGACATCATCGCCACAATGGCCAGAACAAAAACAATGGATGAAATATGGCTCTCCGATGCCAGCAGGTTCCCAAACCACATTGCCAGACCCGATTCACTGAAACCAAGCGCCAGTGCGAATCCGCCGCCAAAAAGCAACACAATATTCCAGGGCAGGCGGTTCGCCGTCTTCCAGTTCATGATCTTATCGCCCTTCTTATTCTTTGAAGGCCAGAGAAACAGCATAAGAACCACAAAAATGGCACTGCTGCCATCGTTGATAAACGAGGGCTCCTGAAATACCGATGCCCACCCGGGAAAAGTAATACTTCCAAAAGCTATCCCCGAACGGAAGATCCAAAGGAAAGCAAGCAACAAAAAAAGGATAAAAACCACTTTTTCCTCGTAGCTTGCCTTACCCAGGGAATCCAACTGTTTCCGGAAAGTATCCGCGGAAAGGCCCTCCCAGGGTTTACGGGGTCTGAAGGTTAAATACAGAAGTCCGTATGCAGCAGCAAACATTACCATGCTCACGGGCAGGGCAAACAAAAACCAGCCGGTGAAGGAAATCTCGGGCGATTCAGGGAAAAGCACCGAGACAATGCGAACACATATCAGGTTGGTCGGCGTCCCCACCAGAGTTGCGAGTCCGCCGATAGAAGCACTGTACGCGATCCCCAGTAACAGTCCCAGATTGTACTTGGCTGTCTTTTTCTTCCCTACCCTCTCCTCCAGCTCAAATATCACCGACGATACAATGGGTATCATCATCATGGTGGTAGCCGTATTCGAAATCCACATCGACAATAGCCAACTGGCAAGCATAAACCCAAGCAGGATCCGGCCCGGACTTACCCCAACCCATTTGAGGATATTCAGGGCAATCCGTTTGTGCAAATTCCACCTCTCCATGGCCAATGCCATGATAAATCCGCCTATAAAAAGAAAAATAATATGATTGACATACGACTCAGAAACCTCTTTGCCATCAAGGATACCCAACAATGGGAAAGCAGCGAGAGGGACCAGGGCTGTTACCGCAAGCGGAATGGCCTCAGTAACCCACCAGATCGCCATAAGCATGGCCACGGCAAAAGTACGGGTGATCACTGGCTTTCCCGGCTCCAGATCCACAAATACCAGAATGAAAACAAATACTCCCAAACCAGCAGTAAAACCGGCTGTCTTTTTATTCATTGCATTACAAAACTAAAATAAAAACAATAATACTTAATATAAACTCACTGGTATTTACCTCTTTGAAGATTTCTTAAGACAGCTGGGTGCCATTTGTATGACAAATAAGGACCAAAGCTGTGACAAATTTATATAGTGTTCATATTCAATTATTTACGAAATTTGGAATATTCTCCCCTTTGAAAGCCTTCGGTCAGTTTTTAATATCTTTGATGGTGATCAGAAGATGAAATAAATCATGTGCCATTTAAATTTATACCTCATGAAAAAGCTTTGGATACTAATACCCGCCCTGTTTATGCTCCAGAATGCAGAATCCCAGCAATACCTCAACTACCAGCTTCGTCTAGAACCGGTATGGTCCAGGGTAGCCGACGCACTGGGAGAACCGGGCTCGGTTGAGAGTGCTGAATTCTCCCCCGACGGAAAATACATTGTCAGCGGCACCAAATACGACAATTCCGTGATTATGTGGCGTACTTCCGACGGACATGAACTCTGGAGAAAGTATACGGCCGAAGAGGTGGAACGCGTGGGCTGGTCGGCCGACGGGAAATGGGTGGCAGCGGGAAGCGAGGATTACCGGGTAACCATTTATGACGCCATGAGCGGAGAGGTTTTTAAAATTATTGAACTGGAAAAGGCTATCGACGGACTCACCTGGTCGCACAACGGCCTCCTTCTTGCCGTGGGCGAAGAAAGAACGGAACTAAGCGATGGAAGTACCCAGGGCTGGGTCAGGATCTATAAAATGGAAAGCGGAAAAGAAATCCAACAATTCAATCATGGGAATACCGTGAACGAGTTATTCTTTTCCGAGGATGATAAATACCTGCTCTCCGTAGGACACGGCTCGGTGAAAATATACGAAACGGATCCCTGGAGACTTGCTCAAACTTTGGAGAATGAGTATTTTACCATCTTCACCACCGGTGTCTTTTCGCCCGACGCCAGGTATGTTTTTGCTGCCGGACAGGGCGGTACTTCAAGGGGCAATTGCTATGTCTGGGAGTGGAGAAGCGGTGAGTTACTCAAGATGTTCAACCATACCGGAAAAAAGATTGAATCGGTCACCTGGCATCCCAATGGAGACTATGTTGCTTTCGCCGGTCACGACCCTTATATCTATGTATACCGCATTAACGACATACTTGAAAACTCCAACGATGACATCCGTGTTGCCCATAAAGTTTGGGCCAGCGATCATGCCGAATACATCGATTTTAACCGTGACGGAAGCTTTCTTTGCAGTGCTCATCAGAACGGACTGCTGAAACTCTGGGTCTGGATGGGTGAAAATGCCGCCCTCAACCGGGTCAGACACAATTGGGTGAAGGACCAGCAAACCGATGCCAAACAATAAAGTCCTGTCTACTGAATTTCCAGTAACCGGGTGATGTCATTCTCCCGGGTTCGTATGTGCACCACATAAAGGCCTTTTTCAAGATCAAGGGTAAAGGTATATTCTTCAACACCCTGCAGGTTCCTGCTGAAAACCTTCCTGCCGTCAGTAGTGTAAATATCCACAAGGCTTATTTTCGTTTCGGTTGAAAGGACCGTAAGAGTTCCATGCGAAGGATTCGGATAAAGAACAATCTCCGGCTTCTGTACCAAAGATACTTCCGAGCCTGCAGGATAGTCATTAACCTTCACTACAGAGGTTCCGTGTATATAACTGAATTGGGAAGAAATTATCGTCACCGCGGTGATCCCTGTCTCTTGAGCATAGATATTTCCGGATGCATCCACCGATGCCACCGAAGAATTGGAACTAAACCAGGTAACCTCCTTATTGCTGGCATCTTCAGGAATAAACGTGGGTGTAAACCGGTATTCCTCCCCTTTATAAAGCTTCACGGTATCCGGAGACAATTCAATTCCTTCCAGTTCCACATAATAGTTTTCTTCTTCTATATAAAACTCATAAGCACGATAGGTATCCACGTCGGGGTATCCGTCGGAAGTCGGGGATAACAAAAAGCGGGATTCCCCATCTGCAAAGAGGGATTCGTTCCGAAGCAAAGCCATCAGGCTGTCTGAAGCAGGAGGTTCCTCCCCCGGAATCATGGTAGGCGGAAGAGTTCCGTCGCCCTCTCTCCGGAATGCCCAGCCACCTTTATAAGGAGTATGTACATCATCCAGACTGGGTACATCGGAAATAGCTGCCTTGTTCGAATTGGCAAGCGTAAAGCCCAGTCCGGGACCGGGTTCCAGAAAACCCATCATAAAGCCATAACGTTTATTCGCCTCAAAAAGACGAGGCTCTCCCAGTCTCCAACGGAAATAATATAAATTTCCTTCCGTACCCACCGGTTCACCCTCTTCATTTTTGGTGATGGGTATATCCTCCGGGAAAACCCCTCTGTAGATAACCGGCAAGGTATGATACTCCACACCTTCGATAAAATCGTCCGTACGATGATTTGTATTGAATCCATGGGTGGAGGGCGTACCCTTGGGGGTACCGTTGTCGTTAATCACGGGATCGCCCGTAATTTCGAAAAACTGAAGAAAAACAGCGGTTCCCGGTGTATTGGCAAGAACGGCACTTTCAGCCGGACCTGTCCTGACCACTATGGATTTAAGCTCGGTGTCTTTTTTCGGAATGAATAATTGACCCAAATCCCGGTTCCGCTGGAAATACCCCTGTGTTTTCCATTTCAGGTTCAGGGAATCCACATTGCGTATGCTGGTATTTCCGCCGAGATTGGCTTCATCCTGATATTCCGTGACATCCTGCCCCTTCTGAAATACCTTACCAATGGCCTCCAGGTAAACCGTATCGTAGGTAAAAACGACCGTATCCTCAGGAAGAAAGAATGGTTCCCTGGTTTCCCGGGCCTGTAATGCTTGTACTAAAGGAGCTGTCAAAAGTAAAATCAGGCTTAGGCGCAGTCTGTTCATGTCAATGTCTTTTTCTAATTAATACTCTTCTACCTTACCGGTTAAAGTACCGGTACAGGTTTGTACTTTGCAAGGTAATCCGGATCTATTTCCACCCCCAGTCCCGGACCTGTAGGCACTTTCACTATTCCCTCCTCACTCTCAAGACTGGCAGTAGGGCAATACAAAGGAATATCCCGGTTAAACCCCTTGAACTCATGGAAGGGTCCGGCATTCTTTACTGCCGAGACAAAATGCATCATGTAGAGGTAACCCAATCCGGATCCCGATATATGAGGAATGCAAAGCTTGTTCCTGACTTCCGCCATTTTTGCAACCCGCATGGACCGGATCATTCCACCGAAATAAAATATATCGGGCTGAACATAATCCAGGGCATTGTTTCCGATCAGCCAGCGGAAATTTCTCATGGAAGGTTCCTGCTCCCCCCCGGCTATGGGGATCTTGAGACTGTCGGCCACAACACGGGTTTCTTCATACCAGTCGAAAGGAACCGGCTCCTCATAAAAATCGATTTTATTTTCTTCGAGAATATGCCCGATCCTGATGGCCTCTGAGGTATCATAACTTCCGTTCGAATCGGCATAAATGGTCATATCCTTCCCGAAGGTTTTTCTTACCATGGGTATCAGCTTTTCTGATCTTCCGGGAGGATACTCTTCAGCGCTCATGCGACCGCCAATTTTAAACTTAACCGCCCTGGCCTGGGAAGATTCCACATTCTCCCGTATCAACTCTATGCTCTCCTCTGCCGACCTGCCCCGGAAATTATTTGCCTGGTAAACTGCAATACGGGGATGATGAATATCTCCTATAAGTTGTCCTATCGTCTTACCGGCAA